>JASEGZ010000027.1 GCA_030018935.1 Syntrophales bacterium | reverse complement strand
TATAAAGAGCCGACGAAAATCTTATGTCAAATTGTTCCGCGAAAATCGGTGTTAATACAAAAATAACCCTGGCCCCTTTTCCCTGTCATATGAAGATACTAACTGATTTCTGTGCGAGTAACAGGAATTCTCGGGGAAAGATGCCCATGTGGAGAAGCGCCCAGACACTGATGAGGATGACGACAATATAGCCAGGAGAAATATCAACCTCCACCGGTTCGCCTACCGGTTCCTTAAAGTACATATACATCATGACTCTCAGGTAATAGTAAGCGGCGACGGCGCTGTTGAGCACGCCGATAACCGCCAGCCAGTAATATTGTGCCTTTATCGCCGCGCTAAACACATAGAACTTGCCCATAAATCCGGCAAGGGGCGGGATGCCGGCAAGGGAAAGCAGGAAAAGGCTCATGGAAAAGGCAATAAAGGGGTGTCTTTTGGCAAGACCCGCGTAACTTTCTATATCAGTATTCTCCGCGCCGTTTTTCCCCATGAGGATTACAACAGTAAAGGCACCGATATTCATGAAGGTATAGACAAGGAGATAGTAAAGGATACTGCTCCCGGCTAATACTATATCCCCTGTGACAAAGGCCACGAGGAGATAACCAGCATGGGCGATGCTTGAGTAGGCAAGCATCCTTTTTACATTATCCTGCACAAGGGCCGTGATATTCCCCACGGTCATGGTAAAAACGGCAATGATCCACAGGATAGCCGACCAGCCTTCGATAAAAGGAAACATGGCCGTGTAAAATACCCTTAAAAAGGCGCCAAATGCCGCCGCCTTGACGCCGGTCGCCATATAGGCGGTGACGGATGTAGGCGCTCCTTCGTATACATCCGGCGTCCACATATGGAAGGGGACGGATGCCGTCTTAAACCCAAAACCCACGATAAGAAAGGCAAGACCCGCCACAAACATGGGGGTTAAGTAAAAATTTCCCGAAGCCACATAATCTTTTATTTCCCCGATATCGAGGACTCCTGTTGTTCCATAAACCAGCGCCATCCCGTAGAGCAAAAATGCGGTGGCAAACGCCCCCAACAGGAAGTATTTCAGTGATGCCTCCACAGATTTAGCGTTCTCCCTTAAAAGACCGCAGAGGACGTATATCGCGATAGACATCACTTCCAGCCCGATGAAGATGGTAATGAAATGGGTGGAGGAGGTCATGACCATCATCCCGAGGATACCGAAGAGCAACAGTGTGTAATACTCCGGGAGCTTTATATCCTCCCGTTCTATGTATCTCAGGGAAATAATGCTTATCAGGATAGAGATGATAAGAAAGACTATCTTGAAGAAGGTCCCGAAGTTATCTATCGTGTAAAGGTTATTGAATATGGAAAGGTTTTCATTCCACAAGTTGTAGGTGAAATACAGGGCCACGGCTGAACCTATAAGGGATACAGCGCCCGAGACAACTCTCGAACCCCTGCCGCTGCTGAAAGCCCCCAGGAGAAGAATGAAAAGGGCGCACAGGGAAATAATGATTTCCGGGATTATCCATCTAAATGCCAACTCTGGAATCATAACAACCATAGATCCATGTCCCTTCCGTGGTCTTGGGGACAGATTTGAAATCTGTCCCCACTTATGCGGAATGCCGAATAACCGGTCGAAACTCCCCTGAATGCTGCCTTACCGCTGTATCCCGCATTGTCTTTTCTGAATTCTGCTTTACCCTCTTCCGGCGTTACAGCCGCCTCCCCATGATGCATCGGGAGAGAGGTATAGTATAAATTCTTCCCCTTGATATAATCGAGATATCCTTCCACCGTGGCATCCATTTTCTTGAAGAACATCTTCGGATACACACCCATGAGGATTACAAAGAAGACTATCGCGGCCAGTATCAGCTTTTCCCTCTTGCCGATGTCGTGAAGCTGCCGGTTTTCTTCTTTCGTCACCTGTCCGAACATTACCCGCTGAAACATCCAGAGCATATATACCGCCCCTAAGATCACACCGGTGGCGGCGAGTATTCCATAGAGCATGTTGCTCTTAAAAGTGCCGAGCAAGATGAGAAATTCTCCCACAAAACCGTTTGTGCCCGGCAGGGCGATAGAGGAGAGGGTAATGATCATAAAAAAGGTGGCCAGAACGGGCATGACTTTCGACAGGCCTCCAAAATCTGCGATCATCCTCGTATGTCTTCGCTCGTATATCATGCCGACAATGAGGAACAATCCCCCTGTGCTTATCCCGTGATTGAGCATCTGATAGATACTTCCCTCCACACCCTGCATGTTGAAGGCAAACATCCCCAGCATCACAAATCCGAGGTGGCTGACACTGGAAAAGGCGACCAGCCTCTTTAAATCTGTCTGCATGATACACATGATGGCGCCGTAAATGATCCCGGCAATGGCCATGATGGAGATAAGGGGAACGGCAGCGAAGGCAGCGGCAGGGAACAGGGGAATGGCGAATCTTAAAAAGCCGTAGGTGCCCATCTTCAACAGTACACCGGCAAGAATGACGCTACCCGCCGTTGGCGCTTCGGTATGGGCGTCGGGCAGCCATGTATGAAAAGGAAACATGGGAACTTTTACGGCGAAGGAAAGGGCGAAGGCGGCAAAAAGCCAGTACTGTTTCGCTACCGGGATATTAGATTTGTAGAGTTCTAAGAGATTAAACGTGTATATGCCGGTTTCATGATAGTTATGAAAATAGAGCGCCATGATGGCAAGAAGCATGAGGACGCTTCCCACCATGGTAAAAAGGAAGAATTTTATCGCCGCATAGATGCGCCTTGGCCCTCCCCAGACACCGATCAAGAGGTACATGGGCACGAGCATCAACTCCCAGAAGATATAGAAGAGGACAAGATCAAGGGCGCAGAGGGCGCCGATCATCGCCGTCTCCAGGAAAAGGAAGGCGATATAGTACTCTTTGACCTTTTCCTTGATGTCTTTCCACGAACAGAGGATACAGGGAATGGTAAGAAATGTCGTCAGCAATACGAGAAGGACGCTGATACCGTCTATCCCGAGAAAGTAGCTCACTCCCCACTCCGGGAACCAGTCCATCTTTTCCACAAACTGCATACCCGTCGTTTTCTCATCAAAATAGAAGTAGAGGGGGAGAGATACGGCGAATTCCAAAAGGGTGCAGATGAGGGTAAATGTTTTGATAAAAAGCGCGTTCTTTCTCGGCGCTAAAAAAAGCACCACTGCCCCCGCCAGGGGGAGAAAGATCAAGATAGAGAGTAGAGGAAAGGTCATATCAGTCATTTAAATACCCCTTTAGAAGGATTCAAGGAGTCAAGGAATCAAGGATTTAAGGATTTAAGTGAAAACACTCGACCCCTCGACCCCTCGAATCCTTGTTTCACATGATGGGCTTCAGGATCAGGTATCCTACCACGATGATCGCTCCTAGAATCATGCCAAAGGCATATCCCTGCACATAACCGGTCTCGATGCGTCTGATGATAGAGCCGATACCCCTCATCAGGTATCCGGTCCCGTTTACGATTCCGTCAATAATCCTTTCATCCACAACCCGTAAGAGGAACCTGCCGATCCCCAGAAGGCTTCTCACAAAGAGGGTAAAGTAGATCTCATCCACAAAATACTTGTTATGCACCGTGTGATAGAAACCGGAAAATTTCTCTACAAACTGCTTTGGCAGGTCGGGCTTTTTGATATAGAACAGGTAAGCTAGATAGATACCGATAAAGGCAATAACGACAGAGAGAATCATCAGATTGAGTTCTAAAGAAGAACTGCTGTGAGCCGCCCCTTCCCCCGCCCATGCTTTGCTGATAATGTCAAAATTCCCTGCAGATGCCGCAGATGCGGTATGCCTGGCCGGGCCGAAGACCGGTTCGAGAAATTTTTCAAAGCGGTTCTCCCCGCCGAGGATATGGGGCACTCCGACATACCCCCCCACTAAGGAGAGAAAAGCAAGGATCATCAGGGGTATGGTCATGATTTTGGGAGATTCGTGAATATGATGTTTAACCTCTTCTGACGCCCGGCAATGGCCATGAAAGGTACTGAAGAGCAATCTGAACATATAAAATGCCGTCATTCCCGCCGTTATTGCCGCTATCAGCCATATCAGCATATATCCGGAACTGAAGGCCTTCCAGAGGATCTCATCCTTGCTGAAGAAACCGGAGAAGCCGGGTATCCCGGCAATGGCCATGCAGGCGATAAAAAATGTCCCGTAGGTAATAGGTATCTTTTTTCTCAATCCGCCCATGTTTCTCATGTCGAGCTCACCACTCATAGCATGCATTACACTTCCCGCGCCGAGAAATAAAAGGCCTTTAAAGAAGGCATGGGTCATCAGATGGAAGATGCCGGTCGCATACGCCCCCACACCCACGGCGACAAACATGAACCCTAACTGACTTATGGTGGAATAGGCTAACACCCTCTTGATATCGTACTGGGCAAAACCGATGGAGGCGGCGAACATGGCGGTAAGCGCCCCTATCAGCGCCACGGCAAACATGGTATCCGGCGACATACTGTACAGGAAATTAAGCCTTGCTATCATATATACGCCCGCAGTTACCATAGTTGCCGCATGGATGAGGGAACTCACCGGTGTTGGGCCTTCCATGGCATCGGGTAGCCACACATAGAGGGGGATCTGGGCCGACTTTCCCGTGGCGCCCGCAAAGAATAAAAGGGTGATCACGGTAACGACAGAGGCGCTGAGGAGGTGGGCATTTGGCTGAATCTCGGAAAATTTCAGCGTCCAGATACCGTGGCTTCCCAGACTTACAAAGAGGAGAAGTATTCCGAGCAGAAAACCGTAGTCTCCGATTCTGTTGACAATAAATGCCTTTTTACCGGCATTGGAGGCGGAATCCTTCTCGTACCAGAAACCTATCAAGAGGTAGGAACAGAGGCCAACTCCTTCCCATCCTACGAACATGAGAAGGAGATTGTTGCCGGTTACCAGGAGGAGCATCATAAAGACAAAGAGATTCAGATAGGTGAAATATCGCGGGAAGCCAGGGTCGTCATGCATGTAGCCCGCAGAGTAAACATGGATAAGAAGCCCTACTCCCGTGACCACGAGGCACATAATAATAGAAAGGGCATCTATCCGGAAACCAATCGGCACACTAAATTCACCGGAGGTTATCCAGTCGAAGATATCTTTTTCAAAGATTCTGGTTGCCGGCGGGAGGTGCAAAAACTCGTAAAATATCGCCGCTGAGACGAGAAAAGAAAGAAAGATGGCCAGACAGGCAACCCAGGCGACAAACGTTTTGGAAGTCTTTCCCCCCAATAATCCGTTAATGATAAAACCTATGGCGGGGAATACCGGTATGAGCCAGATGTAGTCAGCCATTTGCTCCCTCTTTTATCCTTTTAAGAGATTGATCTCATCAACATTTATCGTTTGCTTCAGGCGAAAGACCATGACAAATATTGCCAGTCCGACGGCGGCTTCCACGGCGGCAACGGTCATGATGAAAAACACAAATATCGTCCCATCCATGGAGGAAAGCATCTTTCCTGAGGCGATAAACGCGAGATTCACTGCATTCAACATCAATTCGATGCACATGAAGACAATTATCGCATTCCTCCTTGTAATCGCCCCTATCGCCCCGATGGTAAAGAGTATGCCGGACAATGCAAGGTATAAATTATAAGGGATATCGGAAAACATTCTTCTCTCCTTGTGTTTCAGTTATCAGCTATCAGTTTTGAGCTTTCAGCTTTCAGTGCTCTATCCTTTTCATTTCCTGTTTTTCGCCTTCCCCGGACAAGGACAACGGCCCCCACTATACCGACGAGGAGCAGTATCGAGGCAATCTCAAAGGGGAACAGATACTGCCCGTACAGCAAACTACCAACTACCTTAACATTTCCGATAGCGTCCACCGTCTCCGGGGTGTAAACGCCTTCCCTCCCGGGTATCTGATACGATAAGGATACGAGGAGAATTTCCAGGAGGAGGATGACGGTAACGAATCCCCCCACAAATTTTGTGGCGGAGAATCTTCTCTCGGAGACAATATCTTTCTCCAGATGAACCAACATGATCACAAAAATTATCAGCATCATAATCGCACCCGCATACACCATTACCTGGGCTACGGCTATAAACTGGGCATTGAGCATCAGGTAGATAACCGCCATAGTGCAGAACGACACGATCAACCATAATGCGCTATGGATGGGATTTTTCCTTGTTACCATCATCAGAGATGAAAATATGGCAAGTATTGCTACGGTACTGAAGATGAACACCTTAAACAATGAAAAGTCCATTTTTTACCCCCGGTGGACAGCGGCATGACAACAAAAAGAGTGAGGTGTAAAGCGTGAAACGTGAAAACGCCCTTACTCCTCCGTTTCGGCTGTTATGCAGCGGGATGATCAGTTTTTATATTGCTCAGAGAGAAGCTTCTCTTTTGTTAAGAAAAAGTCTTCCCTTTTGTAATGGACATACTCGTAGTTCTGCCCCAGTTTTATCGCATTGACCGGACACGCCTCCTGGCAGAACCCGCAGAATATACATCTCAGCGTATCTATCTCATATCTTGCCGGGTAGCGGATGCCGCCCTCCGGTTCATAAATTTCAAGGGTTATACAGCGGGCAGGACAGACGGCGACACACAAGCCACATGCCACGCATAATGTTTCTCCCGCAGAATTCTTCTCAAAGTAATGGAGGCCCCTCCATCTCGGCGAGATAGGCCGTCTCTCCTCCGGATACTGGATGGTAACCTTCTTTGAGAAGAATCTTTTTAAAGTCAGCCACAAACCTTTCAACAGTGGAATAATCATCGCTTCACCTTACTTAATTGCCACCACAAAGGCTGTTACCACCACATTGAGGAGCGCCAGGGGGAAGAGAACCTTCCATCCTAACTGCATAATGTGATCGTAACGGAACCTGGGAAATGTACCCCGCTCCCAGATAAAGAAAAATATAATCGCAAAGACTTTTATGAAGAACCAGACAGGCCCGGGCAGGAACGGCCCCATCCATCCACCGAGGAAAAGCGTTGCAGCCACAGCCGCAACAACTACTATATGGGCATACTCGGCCATGAAGAAGAGGGCAAATTTCATACTGCTGTATTCTATGTTATAACCGCAGGCCAGCTCGCTTTCCGATTCCGGCATGTCAAAGGGGGTCCTGTTTACCTCCGCAAGACCGGCGACAATGTATAAAATAAAGGCAAACGGCTGATAGACAATAAACCATACGTTTCTCTGGGCCTCCACGATATCTGTCAGCCGCAGAGAACCGGCCAGGATGACGACGCCTATCAAGGTAAGACCCAGGGCAACCTCATAACTGATCATCTGGGCTGCTGCCCTCAACGCCCCGAGGACGCCATATTTATTGCCCGATGACCATCCGCCAAGCACCACCCCATATTCACCGAGGGTTCCCAGGGCAAAAATGTACAGGATCCCGATATCAACATCTGCAATCACGAGCTTTATCTCCCGCCCGAACAAATAGACCCTATCACCGAAAGGGATCACGGCAAGCATGGAAATAGCGGCAATAAAGCAGATCATGGGAGCCATCACATAGAGAGGTTTGTCCGCCTGAAAGGGGATGATATCCTCTTTGAAGAATGACTTTATCCCGTCCGCGATGGGCTGCAACAGACCGAAAGGTCCCACCCTGTTCGGCCCCAGTCTCACCTGGAGATAGCCGAGAACCTTCCTTTCCACCAGGGTAAGGTAGGCGACGAAAAGCATCACCACGGAGAATAGCACGGTAATTTTTATCACTGTTTCGAGAAGAAAAGAGGTCGTTTCCATACAAAATTCCTATCTGTCTATTTCACCCAACACAATATCAATACTGCCGATGGCCGCAACTACATCTGCTATCATCTGCCCCTCTATGATCTTTGAGAGAGCGCCGAGATTGATAAAAGAAGGGGGTCTGATCCTCATCCGGAAGGGTTTATTTGTCCCGTCGCTGACGATATAAAAACCGAGTTCGCCCTTCGGTGACTCGATTGACGAATATACCTCACCTCGAGGAACCTTAAATCCTTCGGCCATGATCTTAAAGTGCCTGATGAGAGCAGCGATATCACTCTGGACATCTTCTTTATCCGGTGGTACCACGGAAAGTGCATTGGCACGCACCGGCCCTTCCGGCAGCTTATCCAGGACTTGCTTGATGATCCTGTTTGACTGTCTCATCTCTTTTAGCCTCACGAGGTACCTGTCATAGACATCGCTGTTCTCACCCAGGGGAATCTCGAAGTCAAACTCATCGTAACTGGAGTAGGGGTAAGCCTTTCTGACATCATAATAGACACCGGAGGCGCGCAGCACGGGACCGGTAACCCCATAATTGACGGCATCCTCTCTGGAGAGGTGGCCAATATTCCGGGTCCTCTTTTTCCAAATGATGTTATCTGTGAGAAGGGTTTCGTACTCATCCACCCTTTTAGGAAAATCAGCGACGAACTCCCCTGCCGGTTCCACAAAGGTGTCGGGGATATCTTTGGCAAGCCCGCCAATCCTTATAAAGCTTGGCGTCAACCTGGCGCCTGTTGCCAACTCCAATATCCCGAGGATCGTTTCCCTCTCCCGGAAGGCGTAAAAGAAGACCGTCATCGCCCCGATATCGAGGGCATGTGTGGCAATCCAGAGGAGGTGTGCCGCTATTCTCTGGAACTCGGCAAACATCACTCTCAGATATTGCGCCCTTTTAGGTATCTCTATGCCGAGGAGCTTCTCTACGGCAAGACAATAGGAGAGATTATTGGAAAGCCCGTTGGTGTAATCGAGTCTGTCGGTGAGGGTGAGCGCCTGGTTGTACGTCATGGTTTCCGATAATTTTTCCACCCCCCTGTGGAGATACCCCATGTGGGGGACCGCCTTGACGATTATTTCTCCGTCAAGCTCGAGGAGCAATCTCAACACCCCGTGTGTCGCCGGATGCTGAGGCCCCATATTGATCGTCATATATTGAGTTTCAGCCATTTAACTCTTCCTCTAACTGTACGGAGAAGGGTTCAGCAAAATCATACCCCTCCGTGGGGAAATCTTTTCTCAACGGATGGCCGACAAATTCATCCACCAGGAGTATTCGCCTCAGGTCCGGATGGTTATCAAATTTTATTCCAAACATATCGTACACTTCTCTTTCCATCCAGTCTGCGGCCCTCCAGATATCGCTTACCGTAGATAACTGGCAATCCTCCTCCTCACGAACCCTTGCTTTTATTCTTAACCTGTCATTGAATTTCGAGGAGCGCAAAAGATAAACTATCTCAAAACGAGCGGCATCTCCAGCGTTACACTGATAATCAACACCACACAGGTCGGTTAGCATATCGTAGAGGAGCTTATCAGTATCCCGGAGAAACAACATGATGTCCCGTATTTTGTCCTTCTCAACCGTTACACTGACTTCCCCTCTGAATTCCTCAACCTTGATGATACTGTCGTGGAAGTTTTCCTTTAACTTGTTGACAACCTCATCTGCCCTACTCATTTTTCCCCCACGGTAAACTGAAAAGCTTCCTCTCTCCCGGAGCCTCATGGGCAATCTTTTCCTGGAGTTTCATGAGGGCGGCAAGCAGGCTCTCAGGTCTCGGAGGACAACCCGGTACATATACATCCACAGGGACTATCTGGTCTACACCCTGGACGACGTTATACGTTTTGAATACCCCCCCGCTTGATGCGCATGCCCCATAAGCAATGACCCATTTTGGTTCTGCCATCTGCTCGTAGATCCTCTTCAACATTGGCGCCATCTTCCTGGTAACTGTCCCGGCGACGATCATCAGATCTGCCTGCCGTGGAGAGGGTCTGAAGACCTCTGCGCCAAACCGTGCAATATCGTAGGTTGCCGAACTGGCAACCATCATCTCGATGGCGCATCAGGCAAGGCCAAACGTGACAGGCCATATAGCATTCTTTCGCCCCCAGTTTACAATATTCTGCAGGGGTTTTATCAGCAAGTTTTCTTCTAATCCCATTCGAGAGCCCCCTTCTTCCATACGTAAATGTAACCGATAAAAAGGATGGACACAAAGATCAGCATCTCAACGAAGCCAAACAGTTTAAGGCTCCTTGTCACTACCGCCCAGGGATAGAGAAACAGTATTTCTATGTCAAAGATGAGGAAGAGCATCGCGATGATATAGTAGCGGATGGTGATCCTTCTCCGTGTCGGTCCTATGGTCTGCATACCGCATTCATACGGTGAAAGCTTTGCCTTTTTTGCTATTCTTTCACCAAGAATGTGAGAGGCGCCCACGAGAATAAGAGCGCTAAGAGTTGCGACGAACATCATGATAAGGATGGGAACGTAGGCAAGCATGTTTAACTCCTAAGTAAAAAATTTACAGATACCGGTGTTGTTTTGTGTTACATTTTGTTGCCCAGGTGATAAGAAAGGCGGGATGTCGTTACACTAAAGTTGCCTCTGTTGTCAAGGAAAAAAAAGAAGGAAAATGGCAACTGACCAACATACCATGCTTTTTAGAGAAGGTGACAAGAAAGAAAGGGGAGGAGAAGAAGGTGGACACTAGGGCGCAATTGATCTGACTTTAAGTGGTAAAGGGGAAAGATGGAATGATCTGTTTAATGCCTATCACAATTTCGGTGAGCATGAGTTCTCTGATGGCTGGCGTTCTAAGAATTTCACCAACGGCATGGTGGTCCACGGATTTCGTTTCCTCAAAACACTGTTCAATGGCCCACCGCAGACCGCTAAGCCACACAAAGGTTTTCAAGCGCGTGCTCAGCGAGGCATTGCTCACGTAGTAAGAATACGAGCGGGTATCTCCCAATGTCCTCCGGATAATCAGCCATACTTCTCTGTTCGGAAGCCCGTTTCTGGAAAGAAACACCCTTTGTTTAGTAGTAACTACTCAGGTTAATAGGGGCAAAGGCACAGGGAGTAAAAAGCTTAGCGCCTTTGCGGAATCCCCTAAATTGCATTGACACGGTAAGGGGGCGGGGGTTCGATACCCCTCGCGCCTACCAACGTAAGCGGCCTATCCCGACACGGATTTTAAGTCAAGAAATTTGATGCGTGCTAAAAAATTGCTCGACAAAAAAACCTGTTTCATCTATTCTTGGTACAATTCCTGAGCAGACCTTGACAGAAGGTATTTTCGCTATGAAAAAATCAATTTCAGCAATGATAATATTTCTCCTACTTCTCATACCTGCCGTCAGTGACGCCTCCTATCTCATTCGGCTAAAAAATGGGGGGGAATTGGCAACTCCCAGGTACTGGGTCGAAGGCGAGCAGATATATTTTTACTATGGGGGGGGAATTGCGGGGATTGAAAAGAATTCTGTGAGGAAAATAGAAAAATCCACTATAGACCCTGATGAAACCTATGAAGTCAAGAAGCCGGAAAAACGCCCTGCAGAAGTTGAACCAAAACCGTCAATGTCAAATGCTCCGAAAATAGACAAGAAAGAAGATACAAAAAAAGATCCAGATCTTATGCAGGAATTTAACAAGCTCGAAAAAAAGTTTGAGTCAAGAAAAAGTATGACCATCGATGAACTCAAGGATTTGTGGAATGAACTAACTGCATTCTGGACCAAAGTAAGGTTAAATCGTTTAAACGAGATTTTCAAAGACGAAGTCACTGAAATTTTTAATATGCGTGATGCACTTGATGAAATTTTAAAGTCAAAAGGTCAATAAATCTTTTTCCTGCCAAAAATATTTCGTAATGTGTTTGCCAAATAACAATAACTCGTTGGT
Organism: Syntrophales bacterium; assembly: GCA_030018935.1. Taxonomy (NCBI): domain Bacteria; kingdom Pseudomonadati; phylum Thermodesulfobacteriota; class Syntrophia; order Syntrophales; species Syntrophales bacterium. The sequence goes on along the minus strand of JASEGZ010000027.1, from coordinate 16,134 downwards.
CTATGATTTGAACCTCATTTATATAGAACTTTGTCAGTGCCCGCCAAGGGGAGCTTACAATCCACCTTGATTCTCATGTCACAACGCGCTTGCAAAAGGATGATAGTTCTTTCCATTACGGCATTGACATTATTATCTATGCTTCATTATAAACATTTTTAAAACTGTTTCCACAACACCTTTTTCAAAGGCGCAACATTGGGTGGTGCTCCGCCACTTGGTGGGGTTAGAACATCCGAACTGCCGCCACCAGAAGTACTCATATATGGTATCCCAAGCTCTGTACCAGGTGTATTTGTATTTGCGACAACTATCCCACCAGTAATCGTTCCGTTCCCTCCACCACTTCTGGTAACATGACCATTTCCGACAGCAATAATTATGCCGTCATAGTTAAAATTTCCCTGTAAAACCAGATTGCCCGTTACTACAAGAATACCGGCGCCGGCGCCAGTATAAGAGTAATTCCCATCAATTACTACAATTTTCCTGTTTGAAGTAGTTCCTAATGTAAACCCTGTATCACTCGGAGATGTAAAATCGGCAGCAGCCTTAAGATCGGCGTATAATTCAAGTAAATCAGCTTTATTACCCCAGGGCGAGGGAATAGTCTGTGCTTCTATGCAGGGAGTTGATGCGCAACTACCTGTATAATTACCATACCGATTAGCTGGAATTCCATCCTTTACTGAAGCAGCAGCGGTTGAATTATCAACACAAATAGCAGGCTTTGTTCCACCAGTAACATCGGCAACATTAGAATTTGGTCCGTCAAAAATAGCATTTGGACCAGGTAAAGTTATCGGAGCGGGTAAGTTGGGAGGAACTATCATCTTTATGCTTACTTGAATAACGGTAAAAGAATTATTAGGACCGAAACCAAAAGATGTAAGAGTAACCTGATAATTCGTGTCTGTTACTGAGGTAACCCCATCCGTTGCATCATTTGTAAGATAAACCCTGTAGCTGTAGCTTCCGGCTCCATAACTTGTAGAAGCAATAAAGGGAACATCATCAGTGACAAAGGTTCCGTTTGCATAAAAATTGGTGATAGTACTACTATCGGAAAGCACACCATTTCCACCTACCCTTGCTGCAAGTATTTGTGAGAGTGAAGAACCTAAGTTTATAGCTTGCCGGACGTTCTCCCTCGCATGTTCGATACCTGCTTCCGCTATGTAAAAGGCCTGCGTGCTCGTCTTGTAATTGCCGCTGATTTTCATATCCGTGGTGCTCGTCATCACGGCAGTAGTCCCGAGGAGAACTAAGACAACGATCAGCAACAGGCCGACCACGAGAACCATGCCCTTTTCGCTTTTCCTGACCACCCTGCTGTACAGTTTTTTTGCGTTCATAATCTGCCTCCTCACTACAGACCAAGGTTTCTCGGGGCTACACTGGACGTCAATGTATATGTCCGGTAACCATCATTGGCGGTATATGCCGGATCGGGTTTGGAGGTCCGCAGTGTGATTTTAATTTGAATACGGCGAATATTGATCGGTGTAGCGTTAGGCCAGTATTGAAATTCAAGAGATTGAACATGTTCGGCAACCGGTTGGTTGGTGGCACCTGCCTTCGACTTTCGACCAAGCTTTTGTATGCCATCTGCTGTATAGAGGGAATAGGTGATGTTTTCATTTGAATCACCTGTGTCTCCATCGGGAGGGCCCGTTCCCGCATCATCCGTTATGTCGAGAGTGAAGTTAATAGAATTGGACGCGGCACTAACAATTTTTGAATCTGCTAAGCCCGAGGGATTGTAACCCGCCATCCTGATTTCACGGGTCATCATGTCCATGGCCGCTCTGGCATTCTGCTGCATCTCTACGACTTCCTCCTGATTGCCGAAGGTCTTATTCTGAATGGTAAAGACGCTATACATGGCGCCAAGCACCACCAAGCCGACGGCCATGGCAATCAGCAGTTCGACCAGGGAAAAACCATAAGTCCTGTCCTGGTTACCTTTTAGTCGTATGTCGTAAGTCATAAGTCGTAAGTCAACCATAAGAAACCTTTGAAAAACTCTCCATCGTCCCAAATTCTGCCACTACGCATGAGTAATCTATGGCTTACGCCCCAAATCCTGAATTATTTTGCGTAATTCAGGATAAATGATTCGCTATTGGGCTACAATAGTCGTGAGGATCGCATTATGGTCTGTACCCTGCCAGTTCCATGTAACCGTAACTACAATCGTTTTCATGTTGGCGGCAGGGGAATTATTAGTAACTGTCCATGTCCTCTTATATATTGACTCTGCCGTGTCTGTACCTCCGGCCAAGCTTCCATAAGCGGTATTTTTCAATTGCTCCATCCTGTCCTTAGCCAGCGTCGTTGCCGTGGTCATTGTTTTGCTGAAGGAATTGCCCTTGATAACCATGACGGTCACAGAGATCAATCCTAACAGGGCAATAACGAGGATGAAGATAGCGATCATGATCTCGACAAGGGTAAAGCCCTTATTATTACGTAATCCAGACATCGGTATAATCTTTTTTTTTGCCCCCCATACCAGTATTTAAGCTTTCAACTCCCTAAATTCCCTTTCTCGCCTTTTACCAATTAACAATTTGCGTGTTTGCGAAGTCCCGAATAGATTTAGCAAAGTATCGCAAACACGTTGTTAGCCCGCTCTTCGCTTTCACAAGCCGTCCTCGTACAAGTTGCAGCAGTGAGGATCAACTATTTTGTGTAGTGATAGCGACAAGAAATAATCACGAGGTCTGTTTTGGTCACATCATAAACCAAACGGTGTTCGTCGTTGATTCGCCGTGACCAATAGCCCGATAGGTCTGCCTTCAGATGTTCGGGTTTTCCCAGTCCCTCAAAGGGTGTACGCAGTGTGTCCTTAATCAACTGGTTGATCCGCTTCAACAACTGACGATCCTTCTCTTGAAACCACAAATAGTCCTGCCACGCGGATTCAGTAAAAACTAACCTCTTGGCTCAATCAGCTCACGTTCGACTATCTTCCCTATCTGTGCCTCTGCGATAGACTGGCGGAGATGAGCCGCATTGGCTGGGTTAGACAAGAGATAGGCCGTTTCTTGCCATGCGTTGAACTCGTCCAAGGGTAAGAGAACGATCTGCTGACCTGTATCCGTGGTGATAATGGTTGGTTCAGCATTCGAAATAACCTTTGCAATCAGCAAATCGAGATTGCGTTTTGCTTCATTAACTGTGACCACATTCATGTTTCACCTCATTTTAGAACTCGCATGGATTTCACAGTGCCCCCGCGAAGAGCCGATAGTCGGGCTAACAGAGAGTATTTACCTGCCAAAAAGCTACTAATTACACCTGCTGTGAGAGTATATTTAGCAGCATCAGCAAAAATATTGCCTATCACTTTTCTTCGTTCCCTGTTCATAGTTTATACCACAGAAATTAAGTTCCTGCCACTTGACGGTTGAAGCAGCCTAACTATGGCGTATCAGTTTATCTTTACCCGCCCGGCCGAGCTGACGGTCACCTCTTTCTTCGTTCCGGACAACGTCGTGCTCTCCAGGGTGATCTTTGGATTTGTGAAAGCTGCTATTCGGCCGCTGGCCGTAAAGGTCGGGTTGTTGTTTCCCCACACCGTCACATCATAATACCCATAGAGCGTCTGAATATTTTTCACCACCGGCACGCCCGTCGCGTCGATCGTGTAACTGGCGGCGGCCGACGTTGGGAAGGTGACCTGAACATTGCGGTTCTGGGTCACGGCCATCATTCTGGCATTCATGAGATCAGACATAACCTGCCTGGCCGCCCCATTGAGTCGTCTCTGGGCCATGAAGGTCTGGTAACTGGGAACGGCAATGGCCGCCATAATCCCCATGATCGCAATAACGATCATGAGTTCTATAAGGGTAAAACCCTTACCTCTTTCGATCCTCATGGCATCACTACGTGAAATAGAATAGCAAAGAATATGCCATCTTAAATAAGTCATAAGTCATAAGTCATAAGTCGTAAGTCAAAAGTCAAAAGACATAAGACGTAGGACATACCACTATTCGCTTAATAATACGCAATGTCTCTAATAACGTAACCTTAGAAATACTACCCCGAAATCCGGTCGTTGCGCTCGCTTTTAATGACCCAAACCGGTGAATTCTCCCTATCATCTGTGATTTTCGCGTCATCTTAGGGCGGCGCTGTTAAGAGAAAAAATTGCATAAAGTAACCACCAAAGAAGATATAGGCCACCGCTGCAAAGGATAGAAAGGGACCGAAAGGAATGGCATATTTCATGTCCTTCCCCTTTACAATCATCACCGTAATGCCGACAAGAGCGCCGAGGAAAGAACTCAAAAGGAGGATAAACAACAGGGACTTCCACCCGGAAAATGCCCCTAACATGGCCAGCAGCTTGATATCTCCCCCTCCCATCCCCTCTCTCTTCGTCAGCAGTTCATACACGAAAGCAATGATATACAGGATCCCGCCCCCCAGCAATATCCCCAGAAGCGCCTCTACTACGTGAATATCCATGAAAAAAACCGCCCCCAGGAAAAATAGGGGGATACCGGGCAGGGTTATCAAATCGGGTATAATCTGATGGTGAAAATCTATAAAAGTAATAACTATTAAAGAACAGATAAAGATAAAAGAAAAGAGGAATTTCAGAGACAGGCCAAATTTCCAGAAGAGAAGCAAGGCCATAACGGCCGTGATCAGCTCGACAACAGGATACTGAAGGGAAATTTTCCCCTCACAGTGGCGGCATCTTCCCCTTAAAATAAGATAACTGACGAGAGGGATGTTATCCCATGGTTTAATGGGATGCTTGCATTCCGGGCAATGGGAAGACGGGAAAACTATTGACCGGCCTTCAGGGATGCGATAAATACAGACATTGAGAAAACTTCCCACGACAGCGCCCCCCATGCCTATGACGATATCTAAAAACACACCCATAACGACCCTTCTACCCCTTGCCCCTTGCCTATCGCCTATAGACTGATGACTGATGACTGACGACTGACCTAACCATCCTTTCTCTCCCAATCATAAGGAATATCATTATCGTGGGGATGCACTCTGAATTCATCCGGCTCCTGATAATTGTACGTCTCTGTAGGGATATTGATCGCTACGGCCTCCTCCGTGGAGACACATTTAAACCCGTGATAGACGTAAGGGGGGATGTGCACTAAAATAGGGTTGTGCTCGCCGGCAAAGAATTCGGCGACTTCACCATAGGTCGCCGCATCCCGACGACTGTCATAGAGAACAATCTTCATCATCCCCTTGACCACGACCATGTTGTCGGACTGCCTTTTATGATAATGCCATCCCTTAACCACCCCGGGATAGGCGGTCGTCATATACACCTGGCCGAATCCCTTATACATCTCATCATCGGCACGCAGGAGCTCCATCAATCTACCCCGTTCATCGGGAATAACCCTCAACTTTTTAATAATGACTCCTTCAATCATATCCCGTTAATTCCCCTTACAAAAACTGGAGCTCACCACCCCAGACTCCAGAGCTTCCCTGTAATCTCACAACTTGTTTGCCCCCGTTTCCGCCACCATATTCCCCGCATATTGAAGGGACTGAAAGGTGCCGGCATCCGTCCACCAGCCATCCAGGATATCCCATTCCATCTTTCCTTCCCTGATATAAAAATTATTGACATCCGTAATTTCCAGCTCTCCCCTTTCCGATGGTTCCAACATTTTTATAAAATCAAAGACTTGTCTGTCATACATATAGATCCCGGTTACCGCATAATTAGAGGGGGGAGAAGATGGTTTTTCGAGAACACAAACAATCCTGTCACCATCGAATACGGGGACACCAAAACGCTGTGGGTCAGGCACCTCTTTCAGCACGATTCTGGCACCCTCCTTTTGTCTTTTAAAAGATTCAACAGTCTTTCGGATATTCTTTTCAATAATATTATCGCCGAGGACAACAATGACCTTCCCGTCATCGGCAAAAAATTCTGCCAGAGAGAGGGCGGCGGCGATCCCTCCTTCTCCTTCCTGATAGGTATAATTGAGATGCCTGAGACCAAAGTCTCTCCCGTTACCTAAAAGTTTGAGAAAGTCCCCGGCGTTGTTCCCACCGGTTACGATCAGGATCTCGTCAATATCGGCATTTATTAGAGTCCTGATGGGATAGTAGATCATGGGCTCATTGTAAACTGGAAGAAGATGTTTGTTCGTCACTTTTGTCAGCGGATATAATCGGCTCCCCAGTCCTCCGGCCAATACGACTCCTTTCATGCCCATCCCCCTTCACCATAAGATAATCTTGAGATATTTCTACAACATATTTCAAGAACCATCAACAATAAAAATTCTGTATTGCATAATCTACACATATAAGTTAAAAATTAAGAGTTTATATGAAAATCCCCCCTTTACCAAAGGGGGGTAAGGGGGGATTTTCATGCTTCGTTGTGGCAACAAGCCATGGGGGTTAGAATGGAGATGATTTTCTTCTGGATTCTGACTCCTGAAAGGAAGTTGTGAAATCTTGACAGACAAATTTTACATGCGACGGGCCTTGAGGCTCGCCAGAAGGGGGGAGAAATGGGTAAGTCCCAATCCCATGGTCGGTGCCGTCATCGTAAAGGAAGACCGGATTATCGGAGAAGGATACCATGAGAGATTCGGGGGTAACCATGCCGAAATCAATGCCATCCGTAATGCCTCGGAGGCAATCGAAGATGCAACCCTCTATGTTACTCTGGAACCGTGCAACCATTACGGCAGGACTCCCCCCTGCGTCGAAACCCTTATCGCCTGTAAGCCTGTTAGGGTGGTCATCGGAACCTCTGACCCGAATCCCCTCGTCACGGGCAAAGGCATCGAGGCCCTCAAAAACCACGGCATTGAAACAACCCTCGGCATCCTTGAAAAAGAATGCAAACAGCTCAATGAAAGGTTTTTTAAGTTCATCAAGACCCGGATACCCTTTGTGACCCTCAAGTTCGCCCAGAGTCTCGACGGAAGAATTGCCGGCAGCACGGGCGATTCCCGATGGATCAGCTCTACTGCTTCTCTCAGGTTTGCCCACACACTGAGAAGTATCCACGATGGTATATTGGTCGGCATCGGTACTGTTCTCCAGGATGATCCAGATTTGACCGTACGCCTCGTGAGGGGAAGAAATCCGGTAAGGATCGTCGTTGATTCCCACCTGCGCATCCCCCTGAAGGCGCGGGTTCTTAAAAATCAGGAGATAGCAAAGACGATCATCGCCACCACCTGTCAGGCCAGCTTTAAAAAACGTGCCCGCCTGGAGGAGATGGGGATTGAAATACTGCCGGTCGCACAGGATAATGACTGCCGTATAAACCTGAAAAAACTCCTCACCGAACTGGGAAAGAGAAACGTCTCCTCGATCCTCGTGGAAGGGGGTGCGGAAATTATCACCTCTACTTTAAAAGAGGAACTGGCCGACAGGGTGATAATTGTCATTGCTCCCAAAATCATAGGAAAGGGGATCGAGGCGGTAGGTGATCTGGGAAGCAAAATCACCGCTGATGCCTTTAGATTGTCTTACAAAAAAGTTTCCCGGAAGGGGGATGATATAATTATTGAGTTGCAAGTCGTAAGTCATAAGTCATAAGTCGTAAGTCATAAGTCATAAGTCGTAAGTCGTAAGTCAAAAGACATAAGACGTATGACATAAGACGTATGACTGATGACTGATGACTGATGACTAAGGTTTCAAGTCCATGATTTCTAAACCTCTCTCCATCTCATACTTGTAATAATTGCAACACATCTCGACATATTCACTACAGGATTGACCGTCGTACACCAACCAGGGGAAGATACAAACCGTCCATAGGACGGATGACGGCACTGTACACTGGACCTGTGACGATGGGATCTGGTGGGCTTTTTCAAGCTGCTTATGGTCTAAATGATCAGTGATCCCCGCTTCAAACAGGGCCTTGCACCTTTCTTCTGCAGAAACATGTAATACCGGTGAGAAATAGTGGATACCAAACCGACCAAAAATTTCACGGGCAATAGCCTTAACCTCCTCGAGTTGAGAACCGTCATCCAGTTGTTCAACATTGCCACCATCGCAAAGATGGGTAATATTATTTTCTCTACAGTATTTTATTGCCGCAAGATGCATTGCTATTTTACACTGTAAACATTCATTTGCCATAAACAGTGTAACCTTTTTAGCGTCATACGTTTCCCGTCCTGAACGCTGGCCATGCGGGTCTTCCCAGAGCGGACCTATTTCCTGGCTAAGGACTAACTGATGGGCTTCCCATTTTTCCTCATGGGGGATCATTTTTTGGTATATGTCTTCGTTGCTTACCTGATCATAGATAATTTCCTTATCTGGGAACACCTTCCGAAGACGCTCAATGATTCCCTCCGGGTTTTGTAATTTTTTTAAACCATGCCTTACAAAGGTCACGAGACGTATTTCATCATAATAGGGCATCTGTGACCAGGCAGCGTAGGTGGAATCAGTCCCACCGGAAAACATAACTGCTACCTTACTTTTATCCGACATTGCTGCCTCTCTATTCCTTACAAAGTTTTTCCAACGTATTACTTTTCTGGCGAAAAAGCAATGAATTCTTAAGTCATCCTGCAATTCAGACACTGGACTTTAGACTTTAGACATTAGACTTTTCTATATAAGAAATTAACCCTTGGAGTGTTCTTAAACCTTTGCTAACTGCCATGCCTTTATCCTTTGTGTCATCTCTTGCCATTTCCTCCCCTTCAGTCTAATGTCTGAATCACAGTAAGTCATCAGGGGAAATTTCACAAAATCTCTTGACAGTAGCAAAGAATTGGATAATACGAAACCCTTATAGCAAAACAGTAATTCCCCCTACAATTTTAGAAAGGAAAAAAATGGATAGAGACTTTACATGTCCCTGGTGTGACGTAAAAATGACACCCAAAATGAACCTTTTAGACAAGTCACATGGTACTACTGTACGAGAAAGAAGGTGCACTGCGTGTGGCAAGGTTCTGGCAGCTTATCTTGTGGAAGAAGGAGATTTTTTAAACTCCATACGCACATTTCAGAACTAATATTTGGTAAGCGTTCAGCTATCAGCCCTCAGTTTTCAGTTGAAACAGGAAGATACACGGGGAAGTCCACAACTCCTAAGACAAGCTTTCTCATACGTAAGATTTTGTTTTGACTTGTTTTACTGATCGCTGATTGCTGACGGCTGAATGCTTACAGTATTTGAAGGGAGACAATGAAATATGGTGGAAAAATCTGAGGAAACTGCGGCCCAGTTGTCTGAGGCCACTTTAACGGATGAATGGATAACTGAGTGGGAGGACAGGATTGGACTCGATCTCCGTATCGGGAATATCTTTAATCAGAATGCCTCCTACGAGGCACTGAGAAACTTCGCCAATGGAATAGGCGATGCCAATCCTCTCTACCGGGATGAGGAATACGCAAGAGGAGCCAGATACGGTGCATTGATAGCTTCTCCTAACTGGGTGGCGAGTGTCTTCCCCCATTGGGTATTGCAGGGGCTTGCCGGAATTCACGCCGATCATTCGGCATCAGATTGGGAATTCTTAAGGCCTGTATATATGAACGACAAAATTACCCCTAAGTGCAAATTTGTCGGTTTTGATGTCAAGACCAGCCGGTTCGCGGGAAAGACGGTCTTCGAATACCAGAGATTTGAATATTGGAATCAGAGAGGAGAACTGGTATCACGGGGATACAACATGCTTGTCAGATATGAGAGGCAGACGGCAAGGCAGCAGACTGCTCAGGGGAAGGGAAAGTATGATCATCTCGAGACGCCTCATCCCTGGACCCCTGAAGAACAGGCCAGAGTAGACGAGGATTGCCTGGCAGAAGAGATACGTGGCGCCAATACCCGCTGGTGGGAGGACGTGAATGTGGGTGATGAACTACCGCCTGTGGTAAAGGGAATTTTCGGATTAACCGACATGATCGCTTACTGCGTGGGCGCTGCCCCTGTACAACTGGCAGCACATGGTGTTCAACTGCGGAACTATAAGAAACACCCGGCGTGGGCATTTCGTGACCCTGTGCTGGGGTCGTGGGAACCGGTGTACGGTGTGCACTACTTGGTCTCGGCCGCCAAAGGGGCAGGAGCCAGGTATGCCTACGATGCTGGAATACAAAGGCACTGCTGGATGACAAACCTCCTCACCAACTGGATGAGTGACGAAGGCTGGTTGAAATCCTGCTCGGCACAATACCGCCAGTTTGTTTATCTTTCCGATGCCGTATGGTTCCGGGGTAAGATTACCAAAAAGTACGTTGACGAAAATGGAGAGTACTGTGTGGATATTGATGCCCACGGTATCAACCAGAGGAGGGATGATACCATTCCTGCAACCGCCACGGTCATTCTCCCCTCTCGGGATCACGGAACATCACCGGTGGAAAAGAGACTACCAGCCGAGGAATATCGAGGCACAGGCAAGGGTGTCTATTTTTAAAATTCAGTTGCAACTTTAATCCCCCACCGTGACTCATCACCTGACCAGCTGATCCTGGCCTCCGACCAAGCCCTCTATCAGGCCAAAAGAGATGGGCGTAACCAGGTCGTAAGTCATAAGTCGTAATATACACGAAGGGAAGACAAACGGGAAAATGGATAGTGAATTGATTTCTGTTACATCTATGAGAGAGAGTGAAGAGGGGATTATCCATGCCATTGCCGGGGGAAGGGCTCTGACAATGAGACTGGCCGGCATGGGAATTGTGGTGAACACGAAAATTAAAGTCCTCCAAAACATTGGAGGCCTGGTCATTGTCCAAGTTAGCGATACAAGGGTAGGGCTGGGAAGGGGAGAAGCCGAGAAGATTCTCGTGTCCAGGAGCCACCCTTTACAGGACGAAATTAAGCAGGCAAAGAACGGCAGGAAGCTCCTCGTTGCCCTCACCGGTCAGCCAAATGTGGGTAAGTCTACTGTTTTCAACATCCTTACCGGATTATCCCAGCATGTCGGAAACTGGCCGGGGAAGACGGTGGAGAAAAAAGAAGGCGCTCTTGTCTCTGACGATGTGGAGATGCAGATTGTGGACCTTCCCGGCACATACAGCCTTACCGCCTTCTCGGAAGAGGAAAAGATTGCAAGGAATTTTATTATCAGTGCAAAACCCGACGTTATTGTCCTGCTGGTGAATGCATCGGCGCTCGAAAGAAGCCTCTATCTCCTCACCGAGTTGCTGTTCTTAGGTCCTCCCGTCATCGTTGCCATCAATATGATGGATGTTGCGGAAGACCAGGGAATCCAGATTGATATAAAGGCCATCCAAAGGTCTCTCGGGATACCAGTTGTCCCCATGGTTGCCACGAAAAACAGGGGAATAAAGGATGTCGTCTCTCAGGTCATCGCCGTCAGCCGTAGAGAAGTGGCGTACAAACCCAGGCTTCCCGAGGTTGCCAGGGACCACAGAGAAATTTTCCTCAAACTCATGGAACTGACAGAAAAATATATCCGCCCCCCCTATACCGTTCGGTGGGTGGCAACCAAACTCATGGAAGGAGATCCCGAGATTTCGGAAATGGTGGAGGGTCTTGTACCAACCCCTATCTGGAACAAGATACAATCGCTTCTCATAGAACACGAAGATTCCCTCCACGCCGTTGTCGGTGGAAGATACGACTGGATAGAGGAGATCACCAGGGCCGCCATTTCGAGGTTCAAGTTAGGACAGGTTACTATCACCGACCGTATTGATCACGTCCTTACCCGTCCCCTTTTCGGTATCCCGATCCTTCTCGGGGTCATTGCCCTCGTCTTTTCCCTCACTTACAGGATAGGCGCTCCCTTACAGCAATCTCTTGAACTATTGATCAGTTCCCTTGCCAGATGGCTGGAACCAGCCCTCGCCCCGGTCCCTGTCTGGATGAGGGGACTAATTATAGACGGCATGATCGGTGGCGTGGGATCCGTTTTGACTTTTCTCCCCATCCTCTTGATATTCTTTGCCGTCATGGCTATTCTGGAGGATGTCGGCTATATGGCAAGAGCGGCATTCGTAATGGACAGATTCATGCACCTCATAGGACTTCACGGAAAGAGTTTTATCCCCCTGTGCCTCGGTTTCGGATGCAATGTGCCCGCCGTCCTCGGGTCGAGGGTCGTGGAATCAAAAAAGGCCAGGTTGCTGACCATATTCCTCTCCCCTTTTATCCCCTGCACAGCCCGGCTTGCCGTCCTTACTTTTGTTGCCGCAGCGATATTTGCAGACAGTGCAGCCCTTATTTCCTGGTCATTGCTGACTATGAACATCCTTGTCCTGGGTGCGACAGGTATGCTGGCACATACTTTCTTCCTGCGGGATGAACCGATGCCCTTCATCATGGAACTTCCCCTCTATCACAAACCTAATCCAAGGACGATCGGAACCGTCATCTGGATGAGGACTATTGCCTTTGTAAAAAGGGCAGGAACTGTAATCTTCACCGTTTCCATCTTGATATGGTTATTGTCCTGGCTGCCGTATGGAAATGTGGAAAACAGCGTACTTTCATGGATGGGACGCTTTCTGGAGCCTGTTGGTAAACCGCTGGGGCTTGATTGGAAGATGATAACCGCCTTACTTACAAGCATGGTGGCAAAAGAAAACGCCATTGCCACCCTTGGTGTTCTCTACGGTGTAGGTGAAGAGGGACTGATCCATGTGCTGCCCAGAGTGATGAGTCCCGCCTCGGCACTTTCCTTCCTGGTTGTGATGATGCTCATTATCCCCTGCGCAGCAACCATGACCGTCATGAAACAGGAAATGGGAAGCTGGAAATGGTTGACTGCCGCTTTCGGGCTGATGCTCGCCATCTCTTTCCTGGGAGGGATCGTTGCCTATCATCTTGCCCTATGGATGGGGCTGTAGCAGGGGTAACAATTGTTTTGGATTGGGTTTCCTCCAGACCCCACCTCGCGATGACGCCCTTGCCCTTTTTCCTTCGCTTAGGCTCAGGACAGGCTCTATCCTTCGGCTCCGCGAATACCTGGCACAGGGACTCTCACCCTGTTAGTTCTGTGCCATGCCCGGCACACACGATAAGGCTCAGCGGCGGTGAGCCGTCCGCCCCTTGTTAGCCAAATATTCTCCCATCTCCTCGAACAGCATCAGCTGCTTCGGCCCAGGTTCCTCGTATAGCACCTCGCCCTTAGCCTGGATCACCTGACACACATAGCTATCAATATCTTGCTCAATCTCCGCAAGGAATCTCGCCTCTAAATCCAGATTCCTCAATTTGTGTACCTCACACAATAACCGACCCATTAGGATTACTTTGGCGTCTCCAAGAGACACTTTAATTCCTGCTCGTGTGAGGGCTAATATCTGGGTCTCAGCGGCTGCCAAGGCAGAATGAATCGTGCCGTTGCTCGATCCATCGGTGGCAATCAATCCGTCACGCTTGCATACGAGTATGAGGTCAAGATGAATCGGCGATTTCGATTGCTGCAGAGGCATCGCAACTGACATCTCCGCCTTTATGGGGTACGCCTGTAGGCAGAAGAAGCCGGAGTGTCTGATGGCCTGATGCACAGCGGTCCAGCCTTCGTGTCGCGAATGATGATACGTAAACACAAAAAGTCCGTTGTCGCGGAGGACACGGGCGCATTCAGCGAAAACTGATGTAAGCTTCACTGTGAAGCGCTCAGGGCTCGTATCTTGTACCTCGCTGTTAGATCGTGTTGTGTTCGCAGGCGAGAGATCCAGCATCTGATTCAACCAATAATAAAAGAAGTCTGCAAGTTGTGAATAATGCACGTTGTCAAAGAACGGGGGATCAGTGACGACCAAGTCCACACTTTTGTCAGGGATGTCAACACAACCGGAATCCCCATAGCTCAGGTAGACACTCCCCGCTTGAGCGACGAAATCCGCGAAACTCTGCGTAACATGGACCTCCAGGGGATGATTTATTCCTCCTATCGTCGTTGCTTTTGATGATTTTAGTTGCAGTTCGGTAGGGTTAGCCTTGTATGCGAGTGCTCTCTCGACTCTGGAGCGGAAAAGGCCGGAGAACGCACCGGAGGACTTGCTTGTACCCCAAATGTTGGCCTCCAATGGCATCATCTCCGGTTTCAGTACGTGGTGTGCGAACATGTGACGTACAGCACCAGTCCCCTCCCCCTTGAACGACGTGAATAGATTGTTGAATTCGAGGACACCTGAAAAGAGGCAAGCGAACAGCACCCTCAAATCTGGGTTTTCAATAGCTCGGATATCCCTTATCATGTGTGAAATACAAACCAACTGCCGATCTGAGAACAATTGGTCCCAAAACCGGTAGTTATGCTTCAGCATTTGGTTCGTGTTGTAGCCGGGTTCTATCGCCACCTTAGGGAACGTGCCGACGATACTTCTATACTCCTTTTCCACGCGACGCTCAAGTTCGCGGTCGAATTTGTTTGGCGCTTCGTAATGTTTCTGCCCGTCCCTGGTAAGAATCATCTTCGCATATCGACGGAAACCGAGAGGAGCCCGAAGGGCCTTCATCCTTTCCACTAATCGGAACGAAGCTTGGCACGAACCACAATGGACAATCGGGCCGCTGATTGTTCCTTCTTGCGGATTGTATTGTTGAGAGCAATGGGGACACAGGACACGCTCTGCGTCGTAATAGGTGGATGCTATGCCACCGCAAGCGGGACACACAGATCGCGCGGAAGGGTCTTTTTCGTGGACGGCGTTCTCCGAGAAAATCCGTGTCCTGAAAAGGTCAATCGTCTCATTGCACTGCGGGCAGGATACGACCTTGACAAGGAAGTAGTAGAGAACAACGGCTTCTTCTCCAGAGGCAGCCTTTGTCTCAAAGTAGCTTAATAGCTTGGGCGAGAGCGTCTCTTCCATACTCCGGTAGGTACGCAATACGTCAGCTTGTGAATACCGGGAGAACGCTGCACGACACGCGATATATGCGACCGGGTTGATGTCTCGACCGATAGCCCTGCATCCGAGCTTGACTGCCTCTCCAACGGTGACTCCACTTCCCATAAAGGGATCAAAAACGGTGATCGTGTCGAAGCTATTGACGCCGTAGAAACGATCCCAGAAGTCCTGGCCTTCCTGAAGGCATGAACCCAACAGTATCCCGCGGAATACTGATCCGAGCCTTCGCGCCCACCACTTGTGGATGTAATAGACCGGCCGATACACCTCCTTACGCCAAGACTCGTGTTCCGCGACAACCGAAAGCCGCTCGAATGGAAAGTCTTTCTCTATAAGCCTTGACATCCGACTAACTCCGTGTTTTTGACATTGCAGTAGAACTAAAAGATGAAAGGTTTGTCACTGGTCTTCACCCTCCGAAACCTCCGGCTAAAAGTCGGTAATCAACGCGACGAGTTTGTCCGAATCAGATGCAAGTCGGTAAGCAACGAAGTGGTGTTCTCTCCTGGCAGAAGGATTAGCAATGGTTCTCGCGGCAATTTCGTTTCTTTTCAGGTCAAACTCGTAACCCACCACC
Organism: Syntrophales bacterium; assembly: GCA_030018935.1. Classification (NCBI taxonomy): domain Bacteria; kingdom Pseudomonadati; phylum Thermodesulfobacteriota; class Syntrophia; order Syntrophales; species Syntrophales bacterium. Next base: position 707 of record JASEGZ010000027.1, on the reverse strand, counting down.
AACTGTGTAGCTTCAACACGGATAACATCCCCGACACTCTTGAATCCTCGGGGTGCTTCCCATGATACAGGTACCAGTAGCGTCCGTGTACCCGTCAGACCCTGCGCGACTGCGAAAGGGGTCGGTGCGACGTACATCTTTCTGTCCCGGATCATGATATCGCCATAACTGCCAAAACCCTTGATACTCCTGTTCTTGTGAGTGTACTCGTGATCAGCATTCAGGAAGTCGCCATGGCAGATGACCAGGTCGATTACTGGATATTCATCTCCAGCGCTTTCAACTTTTGGGTAACGCCCAAACACGTAGAAAATGTCCCGCCCATTGTGGTATCCCGTGGGAACCTGACTATTGCAGTCGTAGGTGGACTCTCTCCCAGGCCAGGCGAGGCCCTTGGTCTCGTAACCTTCCGTGAATTCCACGAGAGTGAAGTCCGGGTAGGAATTCCTACCGCTTCTATCGAATAGTACCCCGGCGCTGCGAAGACGGTCTTCAAACCAGTTCTGAAAATGAAATTCCTTGTCAGTCCTGCTCACCCGGTCGATGAGAACCCCTTGGTTAATTGCATTGGCACAGGCGGCGAAGACCTCAAATGCTCCGGTGTTCTTCATAGTACTTCCTGTCCATTTGTCGAAACCATCCATTCGTTGGCTAATCGGGATAGGGGGGAGCCTCACGACTCCCCTCCTCCCACACCACCACTGCAT
>JASEGZ010000026.1 GCA_030018935.1 Syntrophales bacterium | reverse complement strand
TTATAACTCTCCCCAAAAACTGGACAGGTATATAAGGTGCGTGTTAGCCTGCCGAAACCGAAAGGAGGTGCGGTATGGTAAGGGACATGCGGAGAGGTTACGATGGAGCATTCAAAGCGAGAGTTGCCCTGGAGGTGCTTAAAGAAGAGAGGACCCTTGCCCAGATTGCCAGTGAATTTGGGGTACACCCCAATCAGATTCGCCAGTGGCGTCAGAGGCTTCTTGATGGTCTGCCCCAGTTGTTTTCTGATCGGCGCAAGAAACTGGAGAAGGATAGCGAAGATTTGCAGGCGGAGCTTTACCGTCAGATTGGACAGCTCAAAGTAGAGGTGGACTGGCTTAAAAAAAAATCCCAGACACTTCTGTTGAAGAAAAAAGGCAATTGATCGAATCAGGATATGTGATGTTGTCTGTAAACCGACAATGTGAGCTTTTAGACCTTGCCAGGTCTTCATATTATTACCACTCCGAAAAGGATGACCGCTATAGCCGTTTTTTGATGAATGTGATTGACGAACAATTTACCAGAACTCCCTTTTATGGTGTTCCGAAGATGACAGCCTGGTTAAAGATTCAGGAACATAACGTAAATCACAAACGGATTCGGAGATTGATGCGCCTCATGGGTCTGGAGGCCATTTATCCGAAGCCAGGGTTGAGCACAGCCAGTCCTGAGCATAAGATATATCCGTATCTGTTGAAACACCTGGAGATTAACCATCCTGATCAGGTGTGGTGTGCCGACATAACCTATATCCGGATGGTACAGGGCTTTGTTTATCTGGTGGCTATCATGGACTGGTTCAGTCGGTATGTTCTGGCCTGGGAGATTTCTACGACCCTGGACAAAGCATTCTGTATCCGCGCTCTGGAAAGAGCGCTCATGGCCTCGAAACCGGAAATATTCAATACTGATCAGGGGGTACAGTTCACCTCCCTTGAGTTTACCAATCGTTTGGAACAGGCAGGCATCCGGATTAGCATGGATGGCCGTGGCAGGGTCTTTGACAACATCTTTGTAGAGCGGCTCTGGCGGACGGTCAAGTATGAGGAGGTCTATCTCCATGATTACTACACGGTACCGGAGGTACGCCGCCAACTGGACAGGTACTTCCAGTTCTACAACAAAGAAAGGATCCACGAGGCCCTGGATTATCGGACACCCTATGATATCTATTTCAAAGAACCATACCAGGAGTGGACACAGCAAAGGATGAGGACAGCGACAGGTTAAGATGAGTTGCGTTCCTAACAAGAAGCGATCCTGGCCCAAAATCGCGATGGCGCATGAAAGTATTATCACATGGAAAATGGCCTAACTTTAAAAACCCGTGCAGGCGTACCAGATGCACCTTAAACAAGCCTATTTTTTGTCTTGACAATGGGGAGACCCTTAGTTTATATTGATCTCACTGCATGCTTTTAATAGGTCAGCACCTGCCGAGGAAAAGGTGGTCAAAATTAGCGCATGGTGCGCAAAAAGTGATCGGAACAAGGGAAACACTGAGAAGGACTGCAGGGAGTCCCATATTGAATACGAGAGCTTTGAACTTTGGATTCATCAGCGCTCAGAAATCTTTTGACGATTATGTACGTCTCGCTTCACTGTAAAGGCAAAACTCGCTCTTGAGCGCTCAAACATTGCCTTTGCGGACGCTTCGCTGCGACGGCATGGCGCCAGAAAAAAACATTTGATTCGCTCTCCTGAATCCAAATTTCGTTATTTTTCAAAGGTCTCAGAGGGATAAATTCCTATGGGAAATAACATTGCCATGCTGTCATTTTGAGCGAAGTGAGAAATCTTTAATGATAGCAAAAGAAGGGAGGTGTTAGATAATGTTAAGAAAACCGATGTTTGTGGTAAGGAAATTAAGTATTTTCTGTCTCGTGGGTATAGTGCTCGGTGTGCTGGCCTATGCGGCCTCGGCTGCCGAGCTTCCGGCCGGGACCGTGATTAACAAAGCCAACCTGGACAAGGTCATAAACGATACCTTTGAGGGGAAGACGATCCGGAGCATGCTGATCGCGTCCCTGGAGTACCAGATCCGGAACTGGGGTCTCCAGATGAAGCTTAGACACTCCGATATACCCAAGATGAGCAAGGGTTTCATCGAGGCCACCAAGAGGTACGCAAAAAACATTAAATTCGATCCCAAAACCCGTGAGGTTTCAGGCTACATGGCCGGCCTGCCTTTTCCCGATATCTCCATGGATGACCCGTACGCAGGCGACAAGGTGGTCTGGAACTGGTATTACGCCCAGGGGTGGGGTAATGTCCAGCAGTATAAACACACCTGGATCTTTATCAGCGCCGACACGGGTGTCGAGCGTCGGCAGGACTGGTACTGGAACCGCGTATACCTCAAGGGACGTCTGAAAGACAGGGGGGAGAAACCGGTTCTGGATGACAAAATTCTCTGGAAGACCATTTTCTATGTCACGGCCCCCTATGACCTGAGGGGGTTAGGGTTATTCACGATCCGCTATGACAGTTCGAAACTCGATGACACCTGGGTCTATGTCAAGTCGGTGCGGCGGACCCGAAGGCTCGCCGGCGGCGCCTGGGTGGACTCGGTGGATGGTCTGGACATGCTTTATGACGATCTAGGGTGCATCAATGCGCGTCCGTCATGGTACACAAGCTGGAAAGTGCTCAGTAAGAAAACGATTCTCGTCGTGGGGAACGCTAAAATGAACTGGGTAAAGGACGCTCCCACGCTGGAGAAGGAATTCCCGTCGATCGACCTGAAAAACTGGCCACATTGGAACCCTTCCCTCGTATACGAGTGGGAGCCCCGTGAGGTCTGGGAAATCGAGGGGATTCCGCCATCCTACCATCCGTACAGCAGGAGGGTTGTATATGCGGATACCCATTATCCGGCCACTTACATAGGCGAGGGGTACGACAAGGAAGGCAAGCTCTGGAAATTCATGCAGTATCTTCACGGGCCCGTTACCAAGGCGAATTTGCATCTGCATAGTCCGGGCACCGTGGTTCCGCATCCTAATGATGATGAGAATACATCGATGGCCATCCCAAACATGGGCACTAACATAGACTTCAAACGGCGGCACGCCACGAATTTCCATTGCCGTACAATGGACTTCAGCGGAAAATTCGATGTGGATGACGTGACCCTCGGCCATCTCGAAGCGGCGGGTAAATAAACGGGTAGTGTAGAGAACTGGCAATAACCGCTTTAGGCTGGCTTATCTGTTTTTGCCCCTTTCGTCTGGCGGTGCCTAAATAGCCGCACCATGGTGGACTTGCCAGTTCTCCCTCATCAAACCGTGCATGCGATTTTCCCGCACACGGCTTTCCGATGCTCTTCACTATAAGACATGCATAGCGCTCGCTGAACCCCGGCATTAAATGGGTTGAGTAGACCCGCCGAGTACCAGCTTTCCCTACTTGGCCTGGCAATAGAGCTTCCTCCATCGTGTCCTGGTGATATTACGAAGTGAATAGCCATTCGGCAATCTTCATCACCCTCCACTCTTCGGTTGCGTGAACAAAGCAGGGGCCCTTCCCTCGAGCAGGGTTATGTAGGCCCCTCCCCTTGCCCTCAAACGGTACTTTGAACCCCTCCGACTCCCGATATGACCCGCCACGATTTCGTTACCTTATACGCGCCAGTTGATATCCTCCACCATCACCATATCGGGTCTCCAGCACTGGACTGTTTGTCTTCCGCAACATGCCGCCCCTCTCACGAACCGCTTCCGTTTTCCAAGCCCGTGTCTTTGGCCTTCCCCGTGTGTCCATCGGGTCGGCATCTTCATTAAAGTTTAACGAGGCTACCTGTAGGTTCACTTGCGTTACGGCCTGCTGCTTTGCCAATTGAAAGCTTACGACCCCTTAACGAAAGCCCCTTTCCCCCCAGCGTGGGCTTTCCACGGGGGGAAAGATTTGCAGGTTTTGATGGCATGAAAATAGCTTACATATTTAAGGTAAAGAAACGCCATGAGGATTAGAGATGATAGGAAAGTGAAGCCGTATAATTTACATATGCCAAAAGGATGCTTTTAGTGGCGCAACGCCTGCCGGGAAAAAGGTGATCAAAATTAGCGCAGGATGTGCAAAAAATGATCTGGATAGGGAGAACACTTCAATTTTTAGCAAACCAAAACTTTTATGACAATTGAGTATGTTATATGTTAGGTGGAAGGGTATCCCTATGTAGAGAGGGTTTATTTTATATAGTGAAGAATATTGGTAGTGGCATAATCTTTGCTCCTATGCTCCTAAAGTAACAGTAAACAGTAATGGGAAAAATGGCAAAAGAGTTAAACCCATTTGAGTAGCCTGGTAATTGAAATGATCAAAAATACCCCAACAATTTGTAGCTTCTGCAGCAATGGGTGCGGGATGTTTATTCGCACCGATGGAGTAGAACCACAGGGCATTTTACCTGTCACCGGTCATCCGGTAAGTGAGGGTCGTCTTTGTCATCGGGGATGGAATCGTTTTCAGAACCTCCGAAGTTTAAATCGCGTCATCCGTCCCCTCATCCGGGAGGGAGGTCAGCTAAAAGAAGTTGACTGGGAGAAGGCCCTCAGGAAGTGCAATGAGAGGCTCTCCGAGCTTATAAATTCCTATGGCCCCCAGTCTCTTGGGGTAGTCGGGTCTCCCTGGTTAACCAATGAGGACAACTACTTCATCTCTCTTTTCTGCCAACAAGTTCTTAAAAGCAACAATCTGGACGGAAGCTACCGATTTAGTGGGGCCTCTGCGCTTACTGGCTTAGCTCAGTTTTTTTCTGGATCTCTCGGATCGTTGGGTTCCATTTCCTCAATGCGCGAGAGCCCCGCTATTTTAGTGCTTGGGAGAGGGAGCTTAAGGGATTTTTCCCCGGTTGGTTCTCGCATTATCCAGTCTTTTCTCAAGGGCGGTAAGGTCATCCTGGCTGATCCCTCTTCTCAGCGGGCGGAACACTTTTATAAATTCCGTCTTCCCTATGCATTAGAAAGTCTTTCTTTCGCCCTAAAGGAGAGAGCAGAAGTCCCTGATGAGGTTTTTCAATGCCTTTCTCAAGCCGGATCAGCTCTGGTTTTTATTGCCGATGAGGTTAATCAGTCATCAAGCCTCGTTTCTCTTCTTGCATTCTTCTCCCAGCTTTTACCCACGCAAAATCGAATTCCTACAGTCATACCCATAAGCAGATCTCCCAATCTAAGGGGTGCTTGGGATATGGGGATAAAACCTGGAGAAGAAGGGTTAAACCTTCAGGAGATGCTTGATGCTGAAAGTAAAATTAAAGGCCTCCTCATTTTCGCTGACGATCTTCTTACTCATCTCCCGTCATCCTCAATGGTTGAGAGGCTTAAAAGCCTGGAATTCTTGATGGTAGCTGACCGCTTCTTTACTGAAACCACCAGGATTGCTCATTGTATCCTCCCAATCCCCCTTCTCGCCGAAGGGGGAGGCACCATGACTAATACTGAAGGGAGAATACAAAAATTGCGGCCAGCTTTAAATCCCAGGGAAGAAAGTCGGAGCCTCCTCGAAATCCTTCCCGAGCTCTCTGAAAGGTTAGGCAATCCTTTACGTGCTTTCTCTGAATCAGAGGTGAGGAGAGAAATTAGTACATCAGTCCCTGGTTACCAGCAAATAGCCTCTGAATCAGAATTGGATTCGGTTTCTGGAATCCTCCTCCCGCCCCCAAAACAAAATGGGGTGCCCTTACAACCTTCCAGAACCACCAAGAGCCCCAAGGAAGAGGAGTATTTTCTCCTTATTCCGAATACCCTTTATGCCTGGAATCGAAATCAGATGATCTTAGAGTCTCCGGTTCTGAAGATTGAGTGTCCCAGTGATCGTTTAGTTATACGAATGAGTTCCCAAGATGCCCGTGAATATAGGATTCGTATGGGGGAAAAAGTAAGGATTCGCTCGGAGCGAGGTGAGGTCCAAGTTCCAGTAGAACTGGACGAAAACCTCCCCTCCCGCACCTTGGTGCTTCCCTCTCATTTTATCACTTTGATGGAAAGCTTAGCCGGGAAAGGCGAGTTAGATCTGGCAACCCGGTCCCTTTACTATCCTAACCTTTATGTAACTTTGGAGAAGATCTAAGGTGGAAAGCTATATTCTCCTTAAAACCGACCTGAATCGCTGGGTTGAGGCGATGCGTGAGCACTATCATGTCTTTGCTCCTTCCCGGGTTCATCAGGAAATTTTCTTTTCCCCGATTTCTTTCCTCCCGGAATTAGATCTCTTAACCGGAACTGCCATCCTTTCCTATCTACCTCCCAAGGATATTGTTTTTCCTCAGTCTGAGGTTATGTTTTCTTACTCTCAATCCGGAGAGGAATTCCAGTTGACGGTTCCAGAGGAAAAGCTTGGGGGGGCGGTGCTCTTAGGGATCAGACCTTGTGATACCACTGGAATCCATTGGATGGATAAATTCTATCAGGAAAACCTTAGTGATTTTTATTACTCCCGTCGCCGGAATAACCTCATTTTAGTGACGCTTGCCTGTAACCAGCCAGGTAAGAATTGTTTTTGTATCTGTTGCGAAGGTGGACCATTCCTTGACCCGGAGAGAGATGAATTTGATCTTCAGCTTGTTGACCTTGGAGAAAGTTATTTGGTGGAGGGTAAAAGTCCAAAAGGGAAAAAACTCATAGAGCTTAAGCCCGAGCTTTTTCGCAAGCCGGACCCATCAATCAAGAAAATTCGGGATCAGCTGGAGGAAGAATCCCGGCGAAGGTTCTTACCGGAACCTACCTCTTACATGAGCTTCGCCATCCGCCGGATAACTGAAAATTCAGTTCCCCCGGAAGTCTGGACCGAGCTGGGAGAGCGCTGCTTTGATGATGGTGGTTGTACCTTTGTCTGCCCATGTTGCAGTTGCTTTGGGGTTGGTTATCTCTCGGAAGAGGAAAAGGGATGCCATTATCGGTACTGGGACTCGTGTGATTATTCTGGTTTTACCCGGGAGGTTTCCGGCCATAATCCACGAGGGGAGAAAGGGGAAAGATTTAAGCGGAGGTTTTTCCATAAACTGAGTTACCAGTACATGAAAAAGGATGGAAGAATCGGCTGCGTGGGGTGCGGCCGATGCGTCACTGCCTGTCCCGGAGAGGTGGGAATGCCTGCGGTTGTCGAACGAATCCGAAGGTAGGGTCATACAACAAAGTATCATGGGAAATTTGAGTGAATAAGAATCGGGAAATGGAAAATATCTACTTACCTAATTTAGCGCGGATTAAAGATATTCAGAGCGAGACTTACGATACCAGGAGTTTTGAACTCGAGTTTGTGGATACCCAGATGAAAAAATCTTTTCAGTTTCGCCCCGGCCAGTTTATTGAGGTTTCAGTCCTGGGAATCGGAGAAGCACCTTTTGGCCTCGCTTCCAATCCAAATCATCCTGAAACCTTTCGCTTTACCGCTCGAGCAGTTGGCTCAGTTACTCATGCCCTGCATCAGCTAAAACCTGGGGATGTTGTTGGCGTGCGTGGTCCCTTTGGAAATGGCTTCCCTTTTGATGAAGTAAAGGGGAAAAATGTTCTCTTTGTGGGGGGAGGGATCGGTCTTCCACCTTTGTGTTCCCTGATCGAGCCGATGCTGGATGCTCGCAAGGAATTTGGGGACTTTCAGATTCTTTATGGTGCTCGAACCTCTGCTGACCTTGTCTACAAAGACCGGTTGAAGGAATGGGGAAAAATGTCTGAGGCCCGGTTTATGATGACCGTGGACGTAGGTGATCCTGATTGGACCGGAAATGTCGGGGTAGTAACGACTATTTTCCCAAAAGCTAATATCGTTAGCAAGAACACGGTGAGCTTTGTCTGTGGCCCGCCCATCATGATCCGCTTTGTTATCTTGGAGCTTTTAAGTATCGGTTTTGCCCCGGAGAATATTATCTCTACCCTGGAAAGGTATATGAAATGCGGGGTGGGAAAGTGCGGACACTGCGCTATCGGACACAAATACGTATGCCTCGATGGGCCAGTGTTTTCCTATAAAGAAATGATGAAACTACCAGAAAAAGTAGTGTGAAGGGAACAACAATCATGGTGACCTGGCTTTTCTTATTGTTACTATTTCCGCTCATTGGCGCCTTCCTATTCCTCACCGGGGTCCCCACTTACTTCCGTGAGAAAAGGGCGGGTTATCTGGCCTCTATCTGGGCTATTGCGACCTTAATTGCTGCCCTCGTCGTCATTGTAAAAAGCCTGGGACGACCCCCAGCCCTCTTTACCTTTGGGCAAATGCCCTGGCTCGAGACCGAGACCAGGCTGTTTGGTGCCATCCTTGACCCCCTCTCCCTGTTGATGTTGGCAGTCACCGTGATCATCGGTTTTCTGGTAGTGATATTTTCCAGTGAGTATTTAAGCAGTGAAAACCAGGAGCACCCGATTACTACCGGATGGATGCGCTATTTTGCATGGCTTTTACTTTTCATGTTCTCCATGATCGGGCTAGCCATCTCCCCAAATCTTCTTCAATTTTTGATCTTTTGGGAGCTAACCACCATCTGCTCTGCCGCCCTCATCTCTTTCCACGAAGATGAAGCAAGCTATCGGGCTGGGTTCAAGGCGCTTCTAATGACCCATGCGCCGGGTCTGTTTTTTATCATTGGCCTGGCTCTGGTTTTCGTTTATACCGGCAGCTTTGAGTTTGCCAGTATCGGTAAGCTTCCCGGAAACATCAAGGCTACGGTTTTGATCTTCTTGCTCCTGGCTGGCTGGGCCAAATCTGCCCAGGGGCCATTCTATACCTGGATCCCGGATGCGATGGTGGCCCCTACCCCAATCTCTGCCTATCTCCATGCCGCGGCAATGGTGACAGCCGGGGCCTTTTTGATTGCCCGGGTGTTTACCTCCGGCTTTGAGGTAAGCTATGGAATCGGTCTTCTCACCGCCGTCATCGCCATCTTGACCATGTATATTGGACTTTTCTTTTACTTCTTCCAGGATGATTTGAAAAGGCTCTTAGCTTATTCCACTATCACCAATGTCGGGTATATCTTCCTGGGCCTTGGCCTCGGGGTAATGGGATCGGTGGTGGGGCTAAGGGGTGGATTACTGCACCTTATCTGTCATGCCTTTGCCAAAACCATCCTCTTTCTAACGATAGGAGCGATCTCCTACGCTACGGGAACAAAGCTTATCTCCCGCTTATCCGGAGTCGCCCGGGGCTCCCCGTTTTTAGCCTTTACCTTTATCATCGGATTCCTGTCGGTAACCGGGATTCCACCATTCCCCTGTTTCTGGAGTAAGTTCTTTATCATTGTCGGAGCGTTTGCGCTCAAATCAACCTTGGGGATAATCTTGGGGGTTTTAATCTTGGGAGAGTCCGTAGGGGCTTTTATCTGGTTTATCATTGTAACTCAACGGGTCTTCTTTGGAAAAGAGGCCGAAGGGGCCATTCCCCTTCACTTCCCAAGGATCTTCACTATCGTTTTAGGCGGGTTAGTAATCTTGACCCTGTTAGCTCCTCTATTTGGAATACCGCTCTTGGAGGGAGTCAAATAGAAACTCTTCAGAAGCAACAAGGGATGAATTGTGATTTTTACTACGATTATTTAAGGGGTGAATAAGGTGTATATAGTAAACCTATTACTGGCCACTATCCTTATCAGTATGATCCTAATTGCCGTTGGCGCTCGCTCTCGTCGGTTCTGCGGAACTATCGGGGTCCTTTCAGTGGGTATCATTACCATAATTATTTTCTATGTGGCCTACCGGGTTTTTACCCTGGGACCTCAGACCCTTCCCGAGCCGCTCCTTGCGATCCCTTCTCTCGGGGCCAAGCTCTCAATAAGTGTAGATTACCTGAGCGCATTCTTTTTAGTCCTCATTGGTCTGGTCTCATTTTTGGGCACCCTTTATTCTTATCGCTATATGGAGATCTACCCTACCGAGAGCCCGGCCCGGTTTTACCACTGCTTGCTACTCTTTATTGTCGGGATGATCGGGGTTGTTTCAGTGTCTGATATGTTTTTCTTCTTTGTCTTCTGGGAGTTTATGACCCTCACCTCCTATTTTCTCGTAATCTATGAGAAGGAGGATCCGGTTGTTCTTCGAGCGGGACTGAAATACTTTATTATGACTCATATTGGAACTGCCGCCATGTTCATCGGGGCTATCCTCCTCCAGACGGAAGTTGGCTCTTTTGCCTTTTCCCGTTTACGGGAAGCAATGGGAGGAATGATTGAATCAAATCCTATCCAGCTCTCCGTTATCCTGTTCCTCTTCCTTTTGGGTTTTGGAACCAAGGCCGGCATGTACCCTCTTGGAACCTGGCTTCCCGATGCTCACCCCGCTGCTCCCTCCGGAGTATCGGCCATACTCTCCGGGGTGATGATCAAGATGGGGGTTTATGGATTCATTCGACTTTTCTTCTTTTTACTGCCCTTTTCAACCCATTCTGTAATCTGGGGGATGGTAATCGCTTTCTTTGGGGCATTTTCCTTATTTATGGGAACTATTTCTGCCCTCCTTCAGCACGATTCCAAGAGACTTTTAGCCTACTCCTCCATAGGTCAGATTGGATATATTCTTTTAGGAATTGGCACCGGCCTTGCTTTCCTCAAGATCAACCCTGTTCTTTCTGTGGTCGCTACCATGGCGGGAATCTACCATTTATTAAACCATGCCTGTTTTAAAGGTCTCCTTTTTCTGAATGCCGGGTCAATACTTTTTAAAACCGGAACCCGGGATTTAAATAAGTTAGGCGGACTTTATTCCCTTATGCCAGTCACCGCCTGGGTTACCTTAATTGCTTCCTTTTCGATTGCCGGGATACCTCCATTTAATGGATTTGTAAGTAAGTGGCTCATCTATCAAACCACCATTATTGGGGGGATCAGAATTCCCGTATTTATCTTTTTCGGACTTGTAGCAATCTTTATTAGTACGGTTACCTTAGCCGCTTTTATCAAATTTTTCAGCACCTCCTTTAGCGGGACTATCAGTAAAAAATTAGAGATGAGCCTCCGGCCCGGTTTTGACGTCCCATTTTCCATGCGGCTTTCCCAGAACATCCTTGCGGTTTTATGTCTCCTCCTCGGTCTTTTCCCCTGGATCCCTTTAAATTTCATTCGCATTGGCCTTACTGGTTCAGAATATGGAATCACCCTCCCACAGCTTGCGGATCTCTTTGGGACCTCGATCTTCGGCCTAACTCCGATCATCGGTGGCGTGCAAAGCGGAACCTGGCTTCCCATTACCGGCCTATTGGTCTTCGGAGGTTGTATTTTGTTGGCCTTTCTCCTTTCAAGGGCAGGGAGACCTGGGATGCGAACCGTTCCCCTCTGGAACTGTGGGGAAGTTTATGAAACTGATGAAATAAGGTACCGGGCAAAAAGCTTTTACCTCCCCTTGGTATCTCAATTTGAACGCTTAGTTTACCCTGAGTTTCCAACTATCCAGGTGAAACGGCCGCGGCGGATCTTTAAGGTATTGGATTTTGATCAGATTTTCTACTACCCCCTAGTTGATTTTGTGATGAGCTTTTCCCAGAAGTTTCGAAGAACCCATGTGGGTATTCCTCAAGCCTATCTGCTTTACCAGGTGATCGGGATTATCGTATTGGTGGCGATTATGCTTTGGTTAATAATGTAAGGTAATTAGTAAGGAGGGGAAAATGGCTTTTAAAACTGGCAGTGAATTGGTTGAGAACCTAAAAGTGAAATTCCCGACGGAAATCTTCTCCTATAGGGAACCGGTTCCCGAGAAGATTTACGTAGAAATCCGTCCTGAGGCGGTTCGATCCATAGCGGAATATCTTTTCCGGGGCTTAGGAGCCCGTTTTAATACCATTGTGGGAATTGACCGCCGCCCTACCCATCAGGACTTTCAAACCACCCATATCTTTTCTCTCGATCAAGACAAAATTTTCGTCTTACTCCAGGCTTCTTTAGATCGAGAGCAGCCTGAGATTGACTCGGTCACTCCGATTATTCCTGGAGCTAACTGGGCAGAACGGGAGATTCAGGATCTGGTAGGAATTAAGGTTAAGGGGCACATTGATCCCCGCCGCCTGGCTCTCCCCGATGACTGGCCGGAGAACCTTCATCCTCTAAGAAAAGATTTTGTCTATAACTTCCGGCCCGAACCGGTCGAGGGATTTGCTCCCAAACCGGTGGAACCCCCGGAGAATGCCACGGTAGTTCCCATCGGGCCTTTCTTCCCGGTTTTGGAGGAGCCGGCGGTCTTTCGAGTCTTCGTTGAAGGGGAGACGGTAGTGGGCTGTGATTATCGGGGCTTTTACAACCATCGGGGAATTGAAAAAATTGCCGATTCAGTCCTCACGTATAATCAAATCCCGTTCATAGCCGAGCGGATATGAGGGATATGAGGATATATACACAGTACGTGTTACTGTGAAGCAGTCGAAGAAGCCGCTCAAATTGAAGTTCCTCTCCGGGCCCGATACATTCGGAGTATCTTACTGGAGCTGGAGCGAATCCATTCTCATCCCCTCTGGCTGGGGATTGGGGGCCATGTCCTGGGATTTGATACCGTTCTCATGCAAACCTGGCGGATCCGTGAACCAGTGATGTGGCTTTGTGAACAGATTACCGGAAACCGGAAGACTTACGGCATGAATCTGATCGGGGGGGTGCGCCGGGATATTACTTCCGAACAGAAACCAAAAATCCTTGAAGTAGTTGATCGTATTGAAAAGGAATGGCTTGCGGTGATTGACGCCATCGGTGGAGATACCCCTCTCATGATGCGCCTTAAAGGGGTGGGAGTGCTAAAGCATTCGGATGCAGTAAATTACTGTGTTACCGGCCCGACGGCCCGGGGGTCAGGGGTTGCGATTGATTCCCGGGTTGATCATCCCTATTGTGCCTATGATTATCTGATTCCGGAAAAGAAGGTTCAAGAAGGGTGCGATAACCTGGCCCGCACCCTGGTTCGCTTAGAAGAGACGATAGAATCAATCCGCCTGGTCCGGCAGGGGATTAAGGAACTTCCGGAGGGCCCGATTATGGCTGAGATTCCCGAAGAAATCCCCCCGGGCCGGGAAGGTGTCCGGGTGGTGGAAGCCCCTCGGGGTGAGGCGATCCACTATGTTCTCACGGGGGAGAACAATCGTCCCTATCGTTGGAAAGTTCGAGCCCCTACCTATATGAACTTGGAATCGGTTCCGGTAATGATCCAGGGTATGGAACTTGCCGATGTCCCGATCGCTATCGCCAGTTACGACCCCTGCTTCTCCTGTACCGAGCGACTGGAGGTGGTGGACCGAAAAAGCGGTAAGATTCGGGTTTATACTAATGAAGAATTAATCACCCTCAGCCGAAAAAAAAGCGGTAGATAAAATGGTTAAAACGATTTCATTAGCAATTGTTAATCTGCTTTTGGTGATTCTGGTTGCTCCCTTTTTTGAAGGGGTGATTCGAAAACTTAAAGCTCTGGTCCACTCCCGGAAGGGCCCCCCATTCAGGCAACCCTATCTGGATCTTCTGAAGTTACTGGGAAAGGAAGATCTCAAGGTAACTGAAAATCCCATTTTTTCCCTGGCTCCGATCGTTACCTTCGGAAGCATCCTGATCGCCGCCCTCTTTACCCCGATGGGTACCACTCCTCCCTTAGGCTTTGCCGGGGATTTGATTGTGTTCGTATATTTCCTCACGTTGGCGTCAGTGGGGATAATGTTAGGAGGTGCTGCCACCGGTAGTCCTTATGGGGCAATAGGAATGGGACGGGAAATGATGTTGGCAATGGTGGTGGAGATCATTATCATTGGTAGTCTTATTGTCGGGGTTATCCACACCCAATCATTTGATTTAGGGAGAATCTCCGTCTGGTACCACGAAGCTGGCCCCAATCTTTCCATGATCGTTGCCGCCGTACCGTTTTTTCTAACTCTCCAGGTTCAACTTGGGAAGCTCCCCTTTGACATTCCGGATGCAGATCAAGAGATTATGGGAGGTCCATTTATGGAAGCCTCGGGTCCCAAGCTGGCTTTATATAAATGGAGCTACTTTGCCAAGCAGGTTATTTTGGCCTCCCTTTTCCTGGAGATATTTATCCCCTGGCCGAAAGTCGGGATCGTTCCCATTGACATCGTAATTAATTTAGTCAAGGTCTTTATCGTCATTGGTCTCGTTGGTCTTATTGATGCAGTTAATCCCCGAATTCGGGTGGATCAGGCAATTCGGTACTTTGTCGGAATTTGGGTAATCCTGATTTTTGCCCTGGCCTTTGCCCTGATCGGGGTTTAATAAGGGGAGAATGATGTTTAAGAGCAAACTCAAAGAAGCGATAATCTGCTTTAAGGCGGGCAGGGTGACGATGCCCTTTCCTTTAGGTCCAGAGTTACATCCACCTGGAGACGGGTTTCGGGGAAAGATAGAGGTTGATATGGAGAAGTGTATCGGCTGTGGGGGCTGTGCCAATGTTTGCCCGGCCCGCCTGATTGAGCTCAGTGATTCTGAAACTACTCGAATCATTGAGTATTTTCTTAAGCGCTGCACCTATTGCGGCCGGTGTGCTGAAGTCTGCCCGGAGGATGCCATTACCATGACCAGGGAATATCAATTGGCTACCAATGATAATAATGATCTCTATATTCGGAACGAGCTCTATATGGGCACCTGCGGCCGCTGCGGCCGCTGCTTTAAGCCCCAAAGTGCCTTAGATAAGATGATGGTAACCGGATTCAGGCAAAAGACCGAAGGAAAATAAGCGAAGAGCATAAACCGAATAGACCGTAACCGTCGGTAGCCAAAAAATAGAAGGACAAATTACCATGGAAGAGTTAGCCAAATTTATTTCCACCATAAGTCTCTCCCTCATCATCACCTCTTACCTCGTGATTGAGCTGAGAAATCTCCGGTATTCTGCCTATGCATATACCTTGCAGGCCCTCTTGATGTGCTCCCTCTTCGTGATCTTTGCTCAACAGAACCCGGGACTTTATTACTGGGCATTAACCGCCTTTATAACCAAAGTGGTGATTATCCCTTACCTTCTTTTGCGGTATATCCGGCGAACCACCAATGAAGAATTCCCACCCCTTATTGGTTACTTAGGGTCAATTATATTAATTAGTATCATTGTAGTAATCATCTACCGGGTCACTCATCAATACGTGGAGTTCATTGCCCCTACTCCCTCGGCTACCCAGGAGCCTTTCCGGACGAACTTAGCAGTGAGTTTGACCATTTTTATTATGGGACTTTACTGCATCCTGGTCCGGAGGGATGCCATCAAAACCGTTCATGGCTTACTCATTTTGGAAAATGGGGTTCACCTCTCGTTAGTGAGCCTGGCACCGCTTTTAAGAGAGACTGCCATTATCGGTATTGTTACGGACGTAGTAATTGCCGTATACCTTCTTCTCTATGTAATTTTCGGAGTGTACGAAAAATTCGGTTCCACTGATACCTTCCAACTTAAGGGCTTACGGTGGTAAGTGAAAAGGGTGAGGAGTTATGACTATGAATCTTGAGATACTGTATCTTTTTCTGGTGCCGGTCCTCACCGGGATTTTGATCTTTCTTTTTGGAAAGAAATCACGTTTCTTCAGTGAGGGCATTGCTATCTTGGGATCAGCTATTACGTTTGTGATATCATCCCATATTTTTCTTCTTACCACTAAGGGTGAGGTCCTGTCCATTTTCCAAGAAGAGTTAAGGATGGATGCCTTAGGAGGGTTGGTTGCCTGGTTAGTTACCTTCATCGGCCTAATTGCAGTCATTTACTCCATCCCCTATATGCGGAAAGAGATGGAAAAAGGCATAATCCGTGCCGAGCGGCTCCGCTCCTACTATGGCTGGCTTATGATTTTCTTAGCCTCAATGCTCTGGGCTACCACTACCAATAATATTATTCTTTTGTGGGTAATCATTGAGGCTACCACGCTCGCCTCGATAATCCTGGTTGCCTTCTACTGGAACCGGGATGCCTTAGAAGCTGGATATAAATATGCCATGCTCCTTACCGTGGGAATCACCTTTGCCCTCTTTGGCTGCGTTTTCCTTTATGTGGGCTCCTCTCCCCATATCCCGAGTGGGCTCGACCCGTTAAAGATCACAGAAATTGCCAAAGTAGCAGGCAAAATTCCCAAGAGCATTGCCCTCCTTTCGGTTATCCTTTTATTAGTAGGCTTTGGAACCAAGGCCGGGATCGTTCCCTTTCATACCTGGCTGCCCGATGCCCATGCCGAAGCCCCCACCCCAATAAGTGCCCTTCTTTCGGGGGTGATGATTAAGGTGGGCGCTTATGCACTTGCCCGTACTGTGACAGCTTTCTTCCCCGTATACCATGATATAAATTTATTTATCGTTATACTGGGTGTTGTTACTATGTTAGTGGGAATATTTATGGCTTTAATGCAGGATGATTTAAAGCGACTGTTAGCTTATCATAGTGTTAGTCAAATGGGCTATATTATTGTGGGCTTAGGGGTAGGAACTTATCTGGGGGTTTATGGAGGACTTTTTCATCTGTTAAATCACACCATTTTTAAAGCCCTGCTCTTCTTGTGTGTGGGTGCAGTAGCATCTGTGACAGGTACTCGCCTAATACACAATTTAGGAGGGATAGGGAGAAAGATGCCTATTACAGCCCTTTGTTTTTTTGTGGGTGCTTTTGCCATAGGTGGTTTGCCACTCTTTAATGGATTTATGAGCAAATTTACTATATTCTTAGCCTGTGCCAAGGCCGGGATGCTCTGGGCTACCTTGTTAGCTATCTTAACCAGCATATTAACTTTGTTCTGCTTACTACATGCTGCTTATTGTGTATTTATGGGAAAGGCTATAGAAGCCACTAACCCCATCAATAAAGAAATCAAAGAGGTATCAGCTTTAATGTGGGGAGGAATGTTGCTTCTGGCCTTCCTCTGCCTTTTGATTGGTGTTTATCCCCAGATTGTATATCCAATCTTAAATGAGGCTACCAAGGCGGTTTTCTCAATGATGCCGATGCCATAATGGAGGTACAATGCTTAAGAAACTTTGTGAGAAGGCCTTTACAAAATCATTATGGGTTTATCATGTAAACACTGGTGCCTGTAACGGGTGCGACATTGAGGTAATCAATGTCTTGACCCCTTATTACGATGCCGAACGTTTTGGGATAAAGCTGGTTGGTTCTCCCCGCCATGCTGACGTGCTTTTAGTCTCGGGGCCGGTGACCCGACAGGTGGCCCCTGCCCTCCGCAGGCTTTATGAAGCGGTACCCAGCCCCAAGTTGGTATTTGCCATTGGAAGTTGCCCGAGCGGGGGGGGTATGTGGTTTGATAGCTATGCTACCCTGGGTGGTCTGGATAAAGTCCTACCGGTTAACTTTTTTATCCCCGGCTGCCCACCCCGACCAGAGGCGATTCTCTATGGGGTAGCAGTGGCTCTGGGCCTTGCCCCTAAAAAAGTAGCTCCCATCACGATGACCCAGGCTCATCCCGAAGAAATTCTCCAAAGAATCGAACAATCCCAAGGGGTAAGTGATGAAAAAAAATAAGGTCATTCGATTTCTTGTTTGTACACTAATTATCTATTGTACTTTGGCAGGGTTAGGTTGTGAGCCCTCCCCTAAGTCCCGAGGAAAGGCGGAAATCCTCTTTTCACCGGCGCCCTTTTCCGTTCCTATGATAGAAGCCAGGTTGATTTTTCTGAAGGACTACTTAACTAAAGAAACCGGCTGGAAGATAGAGATGAGGGTAAGTCCTTCGGATATTGACTCGTTCCTTAAAATGGTTGAAGCTGAAAAAATAGCATTTTCCCTGCAAAACGCCTATTTCTATCTTGTCCTGGCGGAGAAAAAAGGAGCAGTTCCCATTGTGAAAACGATTTCCCTTGATGGTCGGACCGAACGCCGGGGATTGATTGTATGCCGAGACGATAGCCGGGTAAAATCGCTTACCGATTTGAAAGGCAAACAAGTTCTCTCAACTTCCCGTTTTAGCGTAGGTGGATTTCTATCCCAATGGATCTTTCTCAAAGAACAGGGGCTTGATCCCGAGCGAGATCTCATATACAAATTTGGAGACACCCAGGAGGAAATCTTAGAAAAGGTGGCCTCGGGTCGGGCTGAAGTAGGCTTTATTCGGGAAGATGTACTTCAGGCCGCAATCAAGACTAGAGGGCAGATGCTCAGAGTCAAGGTAATTGCTACCACGTCATATTGCCCAACTACTTGTATTGTTAAATACCCGGGTACCGATCCTGATCTGGTAGAGAAAGTTAAAACCGCTTTGCTCAAGTTGAATTTTAAGAATCCTTCCCATCGCTTTATTCTCGAACGTCTTAGGATTTCTGGCTTTGCCCCAGCCTCCCCAGAAGACTACACTGATTTCCGGAATTTATTGATCTCTTATGGGCTTCTTCCCGGCGGGTCAGTTCCTCCTCAGAAAATAACTCAAAGCCAGTGAAGGCTTTCTTGAAAACCTGGCACAACTGAGCTAAAATCCAGGGGAACCTCTGGAGAAATAGGCGATTAATGAAAAGCAAGGTAGGTTCTCTACCGAATTTGGAATCTCTGACAGCATTCCTTCATCCTCGTTTCCAGGGCCGGGTGGCAATCATCGGGATAGGCAATCGGTTCTGGGGGGATGATGGAGCCGGACCAGAACTCATAACCAGCCTCAAGGAAAAATGGGAAACCTGGGAACTTGAGTCAAGTTCCCGGGCACAACGGCTCTTTGTAGATGCCGGCGAATGTCCGGAGGACTGGTTTATCCGAATCTTAGACCTTAAACCGGAGGTGATCATTGTGGTTGATGCCGTTGATCTTCGGGCCGAACCGGGTAGTGTTGCTATCCTCAAACCTGAATCACTCCCGGAATCTTTCTGCTTCTCCACCCATCGTTTCTCCTTAAAAAGTCTCCTCGAGCTCTGGGAAAAAAATGGAAGTGAAACCTTGGTTCTGGCGATTCAACCGGAGACTCTTGGATTTGGCCAGGGGCTTTCCTACCGGGTGGGAGAAAGCATTGATCACCTCGTTGGGCTTTTAGCTCCACCACACACAGTTATGTCTTCATTTCCTAACCCTGCCCCGCCCCCTCTCCGCCACGGGGAGAGTTAAACTTCTGTAAAGAATAACCATTCTCTCTCCCCCAGGCGGGAAGAGGGGGCTTCAGGGCAGAAGGTGTTGATTTTTCATCATTACAGCCGCCTGAGGGGCTATAGCCTTTGGTAAAAAAAATGAATAACGCCGGAACGTATAGCAACGTCAGTCGGTCCTCCATTAAGGTCAGGGGGGTAGTACAGGGGGTGGGATTTCGTCCCTTTGTTTATAATCTGGCTCGCAGATATGGGCTCAAGGGATGGGTATGTAACTCTTCTGGTGGGGTGGTGATAGAAGTAGAAGGTCATGGCCGGGATCTTAAGGGATTCGTGAGTGAATTTACAAAAAGGCCGCCGGTTCTCGCCCGTATAGAAAAGATCGAGGTTCGGGACAATCTTGCCCTTCAGGGGTATGGAAGGTTTGAGATAAGAGAAAGCCTCAGGGAAGAAGACCAGTTTGTCCCTGTCTCCTCTGATTGCTCTATCTGTGAAGAGTGCCTGGAGGAGCTGTTCCATCCTAATGACAGAAGGTACCGCTATCCTTTTATTAACTGCACAAACTGTGGTCCCAGGTTTACCATTACCAGGGATATCCCGTATGACAGGGATAATACCACGATGGTGGAATTTACCATGTGCCGGCCATGCCAGAGAGAATATGAAGACCCGGCAAACAGGAGATTCCATGCCCAGCCGAATGCCTGTCCGGTATGTGGACCCCAGATTGCCCTTCTTGACCGTAGAGGAGCAAAGGTGGATTGTCCCGACATCATCGCGGAGGTCAGGGATCTGATCCTCGGTGGCTTTACTATTGCCATAAAGGGGATCGGGGGGTATCATCTTGCCTGTGATGCCACAAACTCTTTTGCGGTGGCAAGGCTGAGGGGCAGAAAATATCGGGAGGACAAACCGTTTGCCCTCATGGCAGAGGGAGTCGAGGCCGTAAAGTTCTTCTGCCATCTGGAACGAGATGAGGAAACCTTACTGCTCAGTCCTGCCAGGCCAATAGTCCTTTTAAAAAGGAGGGGAGATGTACATCTTATTGCAGAAGAGGTGGCACCGAACAATAGATACTTAGGGGTGGTGCTCCCCTATTCTCCCCTCCACTATCTTATTCTAAGAAAAGTAAAGAGACCCCTCGTAATGACAAGTGGTAATATATCGGATGAACCCATCGCTTACCAGGATGCCGATGCCCGGTTGAGACTGGCCAAGATTGCCGACTATTTTTTGCTCCATAACAGGAAAATTCACCAGCGGGTAGATGATTCCGTAACCCGGATATTTGCCAGCGCCCCCATGATGATAAGGAGGTCAAGGGGGTATGTCCCCCTGCCCATCACCCTCCCCCTCTCCGGAAGAGAGGTGCTGGCCTGTGGAGGACAGTTAAAAAATACCTTCTGCCTGACGAAAGGAAATCAGGCCTTTTTGGGCCCCCATATAGGAGATTTAGATAACATGGCAACCCTCCGTTCGCTGGAGGAAGGGGTAGAACATTTTAAAAGGCTCTTCCGCTTAAGGCCGGAGGTAATCTGCCACGACCTCCATCCGGATTACCTCTCCACCAGATACGCCTTGGAGCAGGAGGGAGAAAAGATAGGGGTGCAACACCACCATGCCCACCTTGCCTCCTGCCTGGGGGAGAATGGTATAAGGGCCAAGACGATGGGAGTGATATTTGACGGTTCAGGCTACGGGGAGGATGACTGCATATGGGGTGGCGAGTTTCTTACGGGTGATCTCGGTTCTTTTGAAAGAATGGCGCACTTAGAGTATGTAGCGATGCCGGGAGGAGAACAGGCAATTAAAGAACCTTACCGGATGGCCTTTTCCTATCTCCTGGAAAGTTTTGGTGATGATGCATTTGAAGTGGTGGAATGGCTTAACTTGGGATGGAATCTCAGCAAACTCCGTGTTTTCAAGCAGATTATAGAAAGGGGAATAAATTCTCCCCTCACATCGAGTATGGGGAGGCTCTTTGATACCATAGCGGCTCTCCTCGGCATCAGGGAGAGGGTGAACTACGAGGGGCAGGCGGCAATAGAACTGGAGATGAGAGCCTCTGATGGGGAGGCGGGAGAATACCCCTTTGAGCTTTCAGATACCGTACCCTTAAAAATAGGGGTAAAGGGCGTCATTAGAGGAATAGTCGCTGACCTGAGAGCGGGAAGAGCAAAAGGTTTCATCGCGGCACATTTTCATCGTACCATCTCCACTGTTATCGTTGAGGTATGCCGCCGGATAAAAGAAAAAACAGATGTAAACACAGTAGCTTTGAGCGGCGGGGTCTTTCAGAATATCAGGTTGCTGAGCCTGTCAGCGGAGAGATTAAAGGAAAACGGGTTTTTGGTACTCACCCATCGCCTTGTTCCACCTAATGATGGCGGTATTTCCCTTGGGCAGGCCTGTGTTGCCCTGGAGAGGTTAAAGTAGGTAAGGGCTTTGCGAATCAAGTTCCTCGGCACTCAAGATCTTTTTTCGACCATGCATCATCTCGCTTCGCTGCGATGGCAGAGCCCCCCTCCCCGAAAAAATCTCTAATTCGTGCCTTCGGAACCTGATTCTCCAGTTATGTAGAGGTTTCTTAAACATGTGTCTTGGCATTCCGGCCAGAGTTGAGGAGATTCGGGGACAGAGTGGTACAGTATCTCTCGGGAACGTAAGGATCGAGGTAAACCTGAGCCTTCTGGCCAATGGTCTTGCCGTGGGTGACTATGTCCTGGTGCATGCCGGTTTTGCCATTGTCAGGTTTGACGAAGGGGAGGCCAGGGAAACCATCTCCCTCATAAAGGAGATGATGGGCGATGAAGTACGTTGATGAGTTCAAAGATCGGAACCTATGTCTGGCCCTAATAAAAGAAATGGAATCCCTCTTAGGGGCCTCTCGGGTAAGTATCATGGAGGTCTGTGGAACCCATACGATGGCCATCTTCCGGGAAGGCCTGAGGAGCCTTCTTCCTCCAGCGGTAAGACTACTTTCCGGTCCGGGCTGTCCGGTATGTGTTACCCCCACGGCTTACCTAAATAAGGCCATCGCCCTGTCTGCAGGAGAGGGGGTGATCATTGCCACATTTGGTGATATGATGCGTGTTCCTAGTTCAAGCTCATCGCTGGAGAGGCAAAGGGCGGCAGGGAAGAAGATAGCAGTGGTTTATTCCCCCCTCGAAGCCCTGGCAATTGCCGCAAATAATCCGGATAAGAAGGTGGTATTTCTTGCCGTCGGTTTTGAGACCACAGCCCCCACTCTCGCCGTAACGGCAATAGAGGCGAGGAAAAGGGGGATTGCAAATTTCTATCTCTTTTCGGGGCATAAGAGGATTCCGCCGGCTCTCGCATCGCTGGCAAGAGACGGTGATTTGAGGGTTGACGGCTTTATCCTGCCGGGTCATGTGAGTGCGATAATTGGTGTCAAACCTTACCTCTTCCTCGCCGAAAAATACGGTCTTTCCTCAGTGATATGCGGGTTCGAACCACTCGACATTCTTCAGGGAATCTGCATGATCCTTCGCCAGCTCAAGGAGGGGAGGGCAGATGTTGAAATCCAGTACAGCAGAGTGGTAAAGAAAGATGGAAACGCTGAGGCAATGGCCCTTTTGCACCAAGTCTTTGTGGAGACAGACAGCGAATGGAGGGGACTCGGACCGATAGCGGAATCGGGCTATGACTTAAGGGAGGAGTATGGGGAACTTGATGCCAATCGGGTGTTTTCCCCCCGACTGGATCGGGGGGAGATGGTCTCCGTGGAGAGTAATGGCTGTATCTGCGGAGAGATATTGAAGGGGCTTAAGATCCCGAATCAATGTCACCATTTCGGCAAAGATTGTACCCCCTCTTCTCCTGTCGGGCCTTGCATGGTAAGCAGTGAGGGAACCTGTGCCGCCTATTACAAGTATGGATGAAAAGATCCTCCTCGCTCATGGGAGCGGGGGAAGACTGTCCCACAAGCTCATTGATGAGGTGTTCCTCCGGGATTTTGACAATCCAATCCTTTTGGAAAAGGATGACGGAGCAATTGTGGAAATAGGAGGGGAGAAGCTCGCCTTCACCACCGACTCCTATGTGGTAAAACCGATCTTTTTCCCGGGGGGAGACATCGGAAGACTATCTGTGTGGGGAACAGTAAATGACCTTGCCGTCATGGGGGCAGAACCTTTCTATATCTCCTGCGGTTTAATCATAGAGGAGGGATTGGAACGAGAAATTCTCGAAAGGATAACCTCTTCCATGGCGGAAGCGGCCCGGATAGCCAACGTACTTGTAGTTACCGGTGATACGAAGGTGGTCGAGAGGGGTGGGGCGGATAAGATCTACATCAACACTGCCGGTGTGGGGAGGGTGAAGAGGGACCTTTCGCTAAAGAGGATTGAGCCGGGAGACAGAATCATCCTTTCGGGAAGTATCGGGGAACATGAAGTTGCGGTACTTTTAGCGAGGGGAGAATTACCTTTCCATTCTCAGACGGTAACTGATCTGGCCCCCCTAAACCGGCTCGTGTCTGAGATTCTTGATGTAGATGGTGTAAAATTTATCAGGGATCCCACCAGGGGCGGACTGGCCACCACCTTGAATGAGATCGCCCAGGGAAGAAACCTGGGGATCATGGTGGAAGAGGAAAAGATAAAAGTTTCGGAGGGGGTAAAGGCGGTCTGTGAGCTCCTCGGTCTTGACCCTTTTTACCTTGCCAATGAGGGGAAGATGGTGGTAGTGGTGAAAGGTGATTGCACCGGTGAAGTGGTGAAAAAGATGAGGGAAAATCCCCTCGGCAGGGAAACGGAGATCATAGGAGAGGTGGTAGGGGATTTAAACGGCAGGGTATATCTCAGGACAAGGGTTGGTGGTACAAGGATCCTGGATATGCTGACAGGAGATCAACTGCCCAGGATATGTTAATCCAAAATGAGAAGTTTAAAGTGAGCTAAAATGCCTAAAGTGAATTTTTTAACTTCCAACTTTAAGTACTTCAAACTTTAATTCACTTTAGGCACTTTAAACTTAAGGAGGTGATTTGAAATGGAAGGCGCCAAGATTCTAGTTATAGATGACGATCCCGATATTGTAGAGGTTCTGAAAATAACACTGGAGGCTAATTCTCATCAGGTATCTGCGGCAAACAGCGGCAGTGAGGGTCTGGCAAAGGTTAAAGAGATAAAACCCGACCTGATTATCCTTGATGTGATGATGGATACCATCACGGAGGGGTTTCAGGTCTCTTATCAACTTCGCAGTCCAGATCCCCGATCGGAGTATGCGGAATATGCAAAGATACCGATACTGATGCTCACCGGAGTTGGACAAAAGATGAAGATGAAATTCTCTCCCGAGACAGATGCTGAATACCTTCCGGTAGATGATTTTATGGAAAAGCCGATACAAACTCCCATGCTGCTGGAGAAGGTGAGAAAGCTCCTCAAAGGCAGGCCTTAGGATTTTTTTAATATGGGCCAGAACAATTTTTCCCTCCTCCCGGTGGAGGAGGAACTAAGGGAACGTATATCCTGGCTTATCAGATTAAGGTGGATTGCTCTTGCCGGTATATTGGTTTCCGTCTGGGCTACCAGGCACCTCCTTCATGCTCTCCTCCCTGAAAAGGAGATCTACCTGGTATGCCTTGCTATCCTTCTCTACAATGCCCTCTTCCTTTTTTATCTCAGAAGAATTGAAAAGGGTGATTCATCACACAGTGTCTTTTCTCGCTTTGCCACCATTCAGATACTCACAGACTGGGTCGCCCTTACCCTCTTGATTCACTATACGGGAGGGATAGAAAGCCCCGTAATTCTCTATTTTTTCTTTCATGTCCTTATCTCTTTCGTTCTGCTGCCACCGAGGATCTTCTATATCCAGGCCAGCATAGCGGTATTTTTGTTGGGAGCGGTGGCTATCCTCGAATACCATGAAATCATCGGGCACATCACCTTAAGGGGGTTCATTACCCACTCCAATTACCGGAATCCCCTGTACGTTTCGGGTGTCCTCTTCTTTTTCGCCACTGCCCTCTATGTGTCTACCTACCTTTCCACCTCGATCATGAAAAGGTTAAGGGACAGGGACAGGAGATTGATCACCCTGCAAAATGCGTTAAAAAACGCCTACCAGCGGATGCAGACCCTCTATGACCTGAGTAGAAATATCTCCTCAACCCTGGAGCTAAAAGAGGTGTTGGGACGACTTGCCCAAAATGCCACGGAGGTAATGAATGCCAAAGGGTGTTCGGTGAGGCTCTGGGATAAAACCCACAGTAGATTAGAGTTGGGCGCTGCTTACGGTTTAAGCAAGGAATACCTAGAAAAGGGTCCAGTGGATGCCGACAAGAGTCTCATCGAAGCCCTTAAAGGTAAGCCGGTTTCTGTTGCGGATGTGACCAAAGATACCCGGGTTCAGTACCATGAGGAGGCAAAGAGAGAGGGGATAGCCTCCATGATCGGCGCTCCCCTCGTTTTCAAGGAGAAAATTATCGGGACGTTGAGGATCCACATGGCCAGTCCCCATGATTTCAGTGAAGAAGAAAAGGAATTTGTCTCTGCCATTGCCAGCACCGTGGGTATAGCCATTGCGAATGCCATGGCCTATAAAAAACTACTGGAGTTTGATGAGGCAAGGTCGAGGTTTATGATGATTGTGGCCCATGAAATGAGGGCTCCGGTCACGGCTATCCAGGGCATATTGAGAACCGTCCTTGACGGCTATCTGGGAGAACTTTCACCGAAACAGAGGGAACTTCTCAGTCGGGCCGAGGTACGAACCCATTCCTTCCTTGTCCTGATAAACGACCTCCTCGCATTAGGAGCCGATGAGACGGAGGAGGTGAAGGACAAGGTGACTCCAACCTCCATAGACGAGGCCTTGAGAAAGGTCCTCGGACTTTTAGAGGTAAAGTCAAAGGAGAAAAATATAAGTGTTGAGGTTGAGGCGCCGGAAATTTTTCCGGTAATCAGGGAAATTGAGGGTGATATGGAAAAGCTCTTCACCAATTTGATCGGAAATGCGGTTAAATATACCCCTCCTGGTGGTAAGGTCTGGGTAAGGATCGGAGTAGAGGATAAATTGGTGAAGATCGTGGTATCCGATACGGGGATCGGGATTTCCTCCGAGGATCTTCCCCATGTATTCGAGGAATTCTATCGGGCGAAAAATGCCAGGGAGCTGATAAGGGAGGGAACTGGTCTCGGCCT
Organism: Syntrophales bacterium; assembly: GCA_030018935.1. NCBI lineage: Bacteria > Pseudomonadati > Thermodesulfobacteriota > Syntrophia > Syntrophales > Syntrophales bacterium. The sequence continues at coordinate 2,663 of JASEGZ010000026.1, read as the reverse complement.
TACTATCGTAAAGCGGATTGTTGATCGTTATAATGGTAGGATTTCCGTGGATAGCAAACCCAACGAGGGAACGACATTTACCGTCCTGCTTCCCGGGAACAAGGTTAAAATAAAGTAGTCAAGATTTTCTATCCCACGGCAACGGTTAGCGCGGCAGGTAGCACCGAGAAGTTTGCTGGCGCCTCCCCTACAAGCTCGCCATCTACCTGAAGGAGCATCCTCTCTTCTGCCTTCACCTCGATGTTCCTCGCCCGACACACCATGACCATGGGGTGGGTGACATGGGTTCCTCTATAGAGGCGGGGGAAGTTCCACAATAGCCGCATCTTGCCCATATCTGCCACTGTCACCACATCGAGCAGCCCATCACAGGGATCGGCATCAGGAACAATCTTCATCCTCCCGCCGAAGTAGCACCCGTTGTTGACCACGATAAGGAAGACTCGTTCCCGCCACTTTTCGCCATCAATATTTAAGACCACATTCCTGCCATGATAGGTGATGATGGTGGTAAGAAATCCCAGTACAAAGGGAATAATGGTACACCTCTTGATGGTGAACCGCCTTGTCCTTTTGACTACAGCGGCATCAAGACCCAGGCCTGCGGTATTGATATAGAACCGCCGTATCCCTCGATTACCGCTCACATATTCCACAACGCCGAGATCAATAGTGAGTCTCTTCGGGTTGGCGAGAAGACGGCATGCATCGGCATAATGCGACGGGATGCCCAGTGTACGTACTACGTCACCACCGGTTCCGGTGCTGATGATGCCCAGCATCGCTCTACCCTTGCCCCCCTCGTCCACCAGGCCGTTGATTACTTCGTTCACCGTGCCATCGCCGCCTACAGCGATCACAAGCTCATAACATTTATCAGCCGCCTCCTTCGCCAGCTCGATGCCATGTCCCACCCCTTCGGTGAAGCTATGGTCGAAGGAAAGGCCAGCGTCTTTAAGCAGCTTGCTGATCCGGGGCCACCATTTTCCGGTACGCCCACCCCTGGCGAAGGGATTTATAATTACTTTGGCATAAGACATCGCGCTAACCTCAGGATTCACTCGATGCCGGGTGGTGTGGGGGCTGGGGAAGAAAAACCCCCGGCTACCCGATTAAGCTCATATAGGTCTTTCCTTTTTAATGGTCGCTGTCCCTCTTTTTATCTATCCTAAATCCCTTCCAACGACTCACTTATCTGATTGTGAGAGGTGGGATATCTGTAACGGGTAGATTGAAGACCCTCACTTGCATTGTCAATGGTACTTGAGATGTCCATACCTCCAAGATATAGTCCCCCGGAGGTACGTTGTATAGAAAATAGAACCCTTTAGGGGTTGTATAGGCAGGAGTGGATCGGCCCATTTGAGGCGAGAAAAGAGTTACCGCCACTTGAGCAGCAGGATAAAATCCGTACGGTGTCCAGCGATTTACCCGCCCCCGTACGGTTTGTGCGTTTGCAACTGGAGTAAAAATGACTATGGCGAACAAGATCAGACAAAATAGGATGCATTTAGTTGCTTTCATCTGCTGCCCCCCGTAGGTAGTGGATCCAACTCGATTTGGTTGTCAATAATCCGCTTTTTGGCTTTGTCATCTGACACTATCTTGTAGGGCTTTCCTCCAAATGTAGGTTGTTGATCGCCTAACGGAATTGTCTGAGGAAGGTAGCCATCATGGTTAATGACAATAACAGGAAATTCGAGATTGTCGTTTTGCCCGCGCTTGACTGGCACATCAAGATCAAATCGTCCATCGGGGTAAAGGATGATAGTTGGTGGTTGCACACTAAAGTCTTTATGAAGAAGTTTATCCCGCGGATCGTTATTCTTCAACGTAACTTTTCCAGTAACTGACCACACTTCATAGCGGGCGGGCTGCTGTCGCGAGGATATAAGACCGACAACAACAATCAAAACAAGAAAATAACCTCCGAAAGAACCAGTAAGCTGGATGTTTAGACCTTTGAAGGGGCCGGAAATAGTTGTGCGTGCTGGGAGGGTCTTGTACAAGACGTATGCTGGGATGATTGGTAGCAGCACCGCTATGCACAGCAGAAGGGCAAATTCAAGCCATGGGACTGTTAAACTTGATATCATATATCACTCCTTTAAATATTTTTTCCCGCTAACGAAAAACTCACCTGCCGCCAACAATGCGGAGCACTGAACCTTGAAAAACCATTTACTTTAATGCGGGGCAGAGCATTTCAAAAACCGCCACGCTGTTGGCGGTCAGGTGCAGTGCCTGGTTCGCCGAAGTTCTATTTAATTGCTTCAGCCAATTGAATATTGCTACGAAGCAGTTGATTAGCCACTGATGAAAAATCTGTGCCTTTTTTGTTCGCTATGTCCTCGATAAAGGCGAAGACTTCATCGTCAAGGTAGATTGGCAAATTCAGTTTGGCATCTGGGTGGTAAAACTTTCCTCTTTCCCCTTTTGAAAAATCATATTCTTCTTTCATAGATTACCCTCCATACAACTTACTTTCTTTTCTTGTCGCCTTGCGACTTGAAAATATCCGAATGGACACTGCTTCTTTGTTTTCTTCCTGAAAAGTGTGACATACAATCAGCAACCTCCCTGTCTTTGAAATTCCCATCGTTATCCATCATGAGTGTCCAAAACACGAAACAAAATATCGTCAAAACATAAGTGAATACGAG
>JASEGZ010000025.1 GCA_030018935.1 Syntrophales bacterium | reverse complement strand
AAACCGGACAGATTGTGTGCTACAAACCGGACATATCACGTGTTACTAACATAATCCATCTATTGATTGACCCGGGGTGGCAGATATGATAAAGTAAAACCTCTTAGTTCAGAGTTGTTTTTCCATCTTTTAGCAGGGAGGTCTTTTGTGATTGATCTTCATACCCATTCCATCTTCAGCGATGGAGAATTGATCCCCTCAGAACTGGTCAGAAGGGCAAAAGTAATGGGATACCGTGCTATTGCCATAACCGACCATGGAGACCACTCCAACGTGGATTTTATCATCCCCCGGATTGTAAAGGTTTGTCAAAAGATAGCAGATGCATGCGAAATTAAGGTGATTCCCGGTATAGAGCTGACCCATGTGCCTCCCGCCTGCATCTCCGAGCTGGCAAGGGAGGTTAGACTCATGGGAGCCAGGATTGTTGTCGTCCATGGCGAGACTATTGTTGAGCCTGTCATGCCGGGGACTAATTTAGCCGCCCTGCAATCTCCCATTGATGTCCTTGCCCATCCCGGTTTGATCACAGAAGAAGAAGCATCAATAGCCTCCCGGAAGGCGATATTTTTAGAAATCTCAACCAGGCGGGGGCACAGCCTGACGAATGGACATGTCTTAAAGATGGCCCGTCAGTTGAATGTTCCCCTCATTTTGAATACGGACTCCCATGCCCCCCAGGATCTTGTCCCCGCAGAGATGGCCCGCAAGATCGCCCTCGGGGCGGGGATGACGGAGGGAGAAATTGAGGTCATGTTTAAAAATTCAGCATGCCTGGTTAAAAGAGCTTCAGGATGAGGGGATTCTTTTCCTTACGAAGTCAACCACATCCTTCAAGGGCGTCCCGGGCAGAAAAACCTCCGAAATCCCTATCTCCTTCAATTTTGGAATATCCTGATCAGGAATAACCCCTCCGATAATAACCAGCACCTTATCCAGGCCACGTTCCTTCAATCTGTTCATAAACCTCTGCATGATCTGAAGATGGCCGCCGCATAAAAAGCTCAGACCCACCACGTCTGCATCTTCCTCCAGTACCGTCTCTACCATACTCCCGACCCTCTGACCGGCGCCCAGGTATATCACTTCCATACCAGCATCTGTGAGCGCCTTATTTATAGACAATATCCCTCTGTAGTGGTCGTCCAGACCTATTTTCCCTGTAACTACCCTTATTTTCATGGTCAAGTAAAATCCTCCTCCTTCAACTAAAAGGGGAAATCCCTTTCTCCAGCCCAATCGTATTCCAACCCGTCGTTCATCCTCATCACACCGATTATCTCCGGAAATGTAGCATCGGCCTCCAGGGCTTCAAAGACATAAGGGATAAGATTCTTTCCGGGATCCGCAGCGGCGCCCTGGAGGTTTTTAATCTTTTCTTTTAAGTTCGGATAATTCCTCTTTTCTTTAAATTGCTTATATTCTCTTAGATACTCTTCCACATCGGAAGTGTCGGGGGCATAGACCTTTGGTCGAAAATCCTCTTCCGGCGGGATCTGAAAATGGGTTACGCCGATAACCGGCCTCTCCCCGCTTTCCACCTTTTTCTGAATATCCAGGAGCCCTTCGGTGAGTTGCCCATGAATCCAGCCGCTCTCCAGAGCTTTTATCCAGCCCCCTGCCTTTTCTATCTGCTGTACCATCTCCTCTATTCTTTCTTCCAACTGGCTGGTAAGGCTCTCCACGTAGTAAGAACCGGCCAGAGGATCGGCGACTCTTGCTGCTCCCGATTCATAACGGATAACTTGCTGTGTTCTGATGGCGAGCCGCACCGCCTCTTCCGTAGGGGTTGCCCACCCTTCGTCGAAAGAGGGGGTCTGGATGCCCATGCTGCCGGCGAGGACAGCGGCCAGCGTACCTATGGCTCCCCTGGCGATATTCACCAGGGGCTGCTGACGGGTGAAATTCGCCCCTGAGACATCAACATGGAACCTCAGGCACATTGCTTTTTCGTCTGTGGCGCCGAATTTCTCCTTCATCGTCCTGGCCCAGATCCTCCTCGCCGCCCGGATTTTTGCTATTTCTTCAAAAAAATCCCTGTTTACACCGAGGACAGGGCTCAATCTGCTCCCGATGGTGTTGATATCAATCCCTCTTCTGAGCATTTCACGGATCATCTCGTTACGAATGGCAATGGTGAACGCTATCTCGTGGATGGCGTTACCACCCGCCTCCTGCAGGTCGTAGGAGCTGGTAAACCAGAGGTTCCATTTGGGGAAGTTTTTATAGGCAAACTCACAGAAGTCGTTTCCCCATCTGGCCAGCGTGGAAAAACGTCCGTGATGGACAAGCCAATCCATGCGGCTCGGAAATACGGACGGTCCATAGTAGAAGATGGCGCCACCTACCCCCCTTAACTTGCCGATGTCATAACCTCTCTTTTTCGCCGTCAGAATATAGGACTGCCAGACATCGGGATAGAAGGCATCGGAGGAGAGGCTCAATTCATCTAAAGGTAACCCCCCACTGAGGACTTCCACGTCTTTTAAGGTATGGATGGCAACACCGCAAACACCAAGCTGTCCCTCGGCCATAGGCTGATCAGGCTCAATACCGTACAGGGTAGGCCCATCCAGTTCCCAATCGAGGGCGCCGGCCCCCTGTTCTACGAGAAATTTGCACCTCTCGTTGAACCTGGCCGGTGTAGAAAGACCGGCTATCTCTCTGATATTCCATAACTTCCCTCTATACATCAGCGGGTGATGCCCCCTGGTGAAGGGGTATTGACCGGGAAGGCCTATATCTCTCTTAAAATCAATGTCTGAAATGTCCTCGGGGGTATATACATTTTTTACGGTAATACCCGAGTCTGTGGTAAAATTTGTAACTGCCTCCCGGTATGCCTCTTTGATTTTTTCCTTTCTGATTTCTTCGGTCTGATCTGTCATTTAGGAACCTCCTTAATCTTAATGCTAACCTGAAAGTTATCTAAGCCGTTCCCGTAAAAAAAGTCAATGAATTTTTGATTTACCGCTGGACGTACTCCCATTTTCATGGTATAGGCGGAAAGTCTAAAAGGACAACACCTGTTTAAGATTATGAACTAAACGTATAAGGGGGGTTTAAAATGAAGATTCACGAATACCAGGCTAAAAATATCTTGCGGGAATACAATGTCCCTGTACCCCGGGGTGAGGTGGCTGCGACTCCCGAGAAAGCCTGGGAAGTTGCCTCTACCTTGAAAACGAGAGTGGTTGTAAAGGCTCAAATCCATGCTGGAGGAAGGGGAAAAGGAGGGGGTGTCCGTTTAGCCGCCTCTCCCGAAGAGGCCTTCGAAGCGGCGAAAGAAATCATCGGTATGAATTTAGTTACCCATCAGACGGGACCGGAGGGAAAACTGGTGCGTCAGGTCTTGGTCGAGGAGGCTCCTGAAATAGAGAAAGAACTCTATTTAGGTCTGGTGGTGGACCGTTCGCGTGAGCGGGAATGTCTGGTTTACATGGCTTCGGAATCTGGCGGAATGGACATTGAAGAAGTGGCAAGGATGACCCCCGAGAAAATAGTAAAGGCCGTGGTTCATCCTGCCGTGGGATTCAGCCCCTTTCAGGCCAGGAAGATAGCCTACGGCTTAGGATTGGATAAGTCTTTAAGCGGCCAATTTTCAAATATTGCCAAAAACCTGTATCGTCTCTTTGTGGAAAAGGACGCCTCTCTTGTGGAGATCAATCCCCTGGTAATCACGGCAGAGGGTAATCTTGTGGCTGTGGATACGAAGATAAACTTTGACGATGATGGGCTGTTTCGCCATCCGGAGATAAAGACGTTGAGGGACGAAACGGAAGAGGAGCCCCTGGAAGTAGAAGCTGTGAATGCAGGGGTAAATTATATCAAACTGGATGGTAATGTTGGCTGCATGGTCAATGGCGCAGGCCTGGCCATGACGACGATGGACCTGATAAAACTGGCGGGAGGAGAGCCGGCCAATTTTCTTGATGTAGGTGGTGGAGCATCACCGGAACAGATAGAGAAAGCGTTTCGTATCTTAACCTCCGACCCGAAGGTAAAGGCCATTCTGATAAATATCTTCGGGGGTATCCTCCGGTGCGACCGGGTGGCTACCGGAGTGGTGGAAGCGGCCTCAAAAATAAAGAAAAAACTGCCGATGGTGGTGAGGCTTCAGGGAACCAATGTAGAAGAAGGCCGCAAAATCCTTCAGGAATCGGATTTAACCTTTGAAGTAGCTGATGAACTCTATGAAGCGGCGGGGAAGGCTGTGGAATTAAGCAAGAGATAACGAAAAGAAGGGGTGAATTAAAATGGCAATACTTTTTGATAAAAATACTCGTGTAGTTTCACAGGGAATTACCGGTACGGAGGGAAGTTTTCACACTCGAGAATCAGTCGCTTTTGGCACTAAGGTAGTGGCTGGTGTCACACCGGGAAAGGGAGGCATGGAATTTGACGGAATTCCTGTCTATAACCGAGTGATTGATGCGGTGGAACATCAGGGGGCAAACGCCTCCGGTATATATACCCCTGCTGTCTTTGCACCGGATGCTATCATCGAGGCGATCGAGGCAGGCATCGGCCTGATCGTCTGTGTAACGGAAGGAATTCCTGTGCTGGATATGATCAAAATCAAACAGGCATTGAAGGGATCTGCCTCCCGGATGATCGGCCCCAATTGCCCGGGGATAACCACCCCGGGGGCGGGTAAGATCGGTTTTATGCCCAATTTTACCCATAAAGAGGGCAATGTGGGACTGATCTCGAGAAGTGGGACTCTGACCTATGAGGTTATCTGGCAGCTTACCAGCCTGGGGATTGGTCAATCCACATCTATTGGCATCGGTGGGGACCCCATAGTGGGAACGACCTTTGTAGATTTGCTGGGTCTTTTTGAGCAGGACCCCCAGACTGAGGCCATCGTTTTAATTGGAGAAATCGGAGGAACCGCGGAGGAAGAGGCGGCTGAGTTCATAAAAGGTAATGTCAGCAAACCGGTTGTGGCTTTTATAGCGGGACAGACCGCCCCTCCCGGACGGAGGATGGGACATGCCGGAGCCATCATCGCGGGAGGTAAAGGAACATCCGAGGAAAAGGTCAAAGCCCTGAAAAAGGCAGGGGTCATTGTGGAAAAAAACCCCACCGAAATAGGCAAAACAGTTAAGGAAATCCTTAAAAGTGACTAAAGTGAACTAAAGGATGAAAAAGCAGCGTCTTGCTGTGGTATACTAACTTTTACGTTTGTCTCCCCTCACCTTGCTCCTTCCTCGCTCTGCATCGAAGGGGGTAAACCCTTTTTCCTCCGCTCACAGTCGGAATGCTACCGTGAACCAAATAATGGGTTCACGAAAAATCTGACAATGATTTGCGGGTAAGAGTCCGCTTGCTGCGGACGTCAGCAACTGGGGAAGCTCATAACCACTGCCAAGTCACGCAGGCATTTATTTACATGATGGGCTATCAGCTTTTAACTTTTGTGTAGTGCATGTTATAGGTAAAATGTTATATAAACGAATACGGTAAATCTGTATGCCGCAAAAAACAAAAATTATACTACTAGCAAATAAAAGGAGGATCAGAAAGTGTCCGAAAGAACGCAAAATCTCAAGAAGAACGTGAAAATAAAAGCCATAAGGGACATCGGAGGCGCGGAGGCAGCTTTCGAAAAGAAAGGAGAGGCCGCTTTTAGAACGGGAATGGGAATAAAACTCTGCCTCGATCGTCCCAGGCTCCTAACCGAGCCCTATAAGATGACCGAGGGAGAGCCTATGATAACAAGGAGGGCGAAAGCGCTTGCGCATATCTTTGAAAACATGAAAATATACATCCAGCCGGAAGAACTCATCGTGGGGAACTTCGCCAGCAGACCAGACTGCGTCTCTCATCACCCTGAATTACAGTGGAGGTGGCTCGATAAGACCATAGCCTCGCCGAACGGTGTCTGGAGAGACTTATTGAGTGACGAAGGAAAAAAAGAGATGGTGGAACTACATAAGTACTGGCGGAATCTTGCCATAGGCGGCAGGGAGCGAGAACTGGTACCAGAAGAGATCAAGCCCTATTGGTATTTCAAAGGGCCGTTCTTTTGGACCAACAATTATGAACTCGGCACACCCGACTACGAAAAATTATTTAGAGTGGGCATTACAGGAAGAATAAAAGAAGCGGACGAGAAGTTGAAGGAGGTCGAAAAAGACTATATCGAGGCAAGAATAAATAGTGATGATTATCTAAAGAAGAAAAGGTTTTTAGAGGCGGTGAAAATAGTCTTAAATGGCTTTACCTGTTGGGCGAAGAGATACGGAAAGCTTTCAAAAGAAACGGCTGAAAAAGAAAAAAACGAGACGAGAAGAAGAGAAATCGAGGAGATATCGGAGATATGTGATTGGATAGCCGAAAAACCGCCGCGAACGTTACAAGAGGCGATACAACTTTTCTTACTCGTTCATCTCGTTGTCAATTTTATTGAACTCCCGCAGGTAGGCTGTGGAATAAGGGCTGAAAAAAGCTCGTATTTGAGGAGCAAAAGGTCAGTATGGCGGAGCTAATAGGTGCCCTCAAGACTATCTCAGAACATGGGCGGACTTAGGGATACACCATATTCAGTTTAATGTTGTAAGTAGGGACACGTTGAGAGAGGCACAGCAGCATCCGGAAAACCACGCGAATTTGATAGTTCGGGTGGCGGGGTATTCGGCTTATTTCATAGATCTGAGCAAGAAACTACAGGACACCATCATAGACAGGACGCAGCAATGCTTTTGAGGATCGCACCGTCTCTCCCTCAGAAGAGGAAAAATCCGAAATCCTAAATTCAAATGTTCCAAACATTTTGGTTATTCGAATTTTGGATTTGTTTAGGGTTTCAGCAAAAACAAAAAGATACCAGGGGTTACTGATCGCTGACAGATGAACGCTTACAACTGATAAATTGAGGAGGGAATAGTAGTGCAGAAAAGGCATGATGTCATCCTTACCGGTATTGGAGGTATGGGAGTTTTACTGACAGGAGAAATGATTGTCAGGAGTGCGCCTGCTCAGTATAAAAATGTCCTCTGGATTCCCAATTATACCACAGCTCAGAGAGGGGCGCCCTGCGATTGTATCGTAATCTTATCGGATGAAGAAATCTATTCTCCTCTCGTGGACCAGGCCGAAGCGGTGGTTGTCATGGCCGCCTCTCAGCTTAAGGCCTTTGAGAACAGGGCTAAACCCGGGGGCTTTATCCTGTTAGAAACTTACGGTTTGTCTGATAAAGCAACAAGGACGGATGTAAGAGTAATACCGATGTCGGCAATAGAAACAGCGGCTAAAAGGGGAGATAGATTGGGGGCTAATATGGTTGCCCTCGGCATGTATGTGGAAATCAGCAGGGCCGTTGCCCCGGAACATATTGAGAAAACTATAACGGCAAAGTTTGCCAAGAAAAAGAAAGAATTGCATCATAACCTGGAACTGTTCCGGGAGGGATTAGAGTTGGGGACACAGGTTGATTCCCAGGGATGATCACAGATCCAGGCAACCCTATACTCACCCTCGTAAAAAGGATGAACTGAGGGATTGAGTTTTGGAGGGGGAAGAAAAGGCAATGTTTTATAAGACTCTTATCTATCAAAAGACAGGGGCTGTCGGCATGATAACGATCAACCGCCCGGCGGCAGGTAATGCTACAAACCTCCGACTGGCCGGGGAATTGACCGATATCTGTACCCACGTTAACCATGATGAAGGAACAAAGGTAGTTATTATTACCGGCGCTGGAGAGGAAGCGTTTTCTGTGGGCGCCGACCCCGATGATCTCTCCATGGAGGCTGGCATGCCGTCTGTTGCCGCGCCAGTGACAGTGCTTACATGTCCGGTCATCGCTGCCATCAACGGGGATGCTTTGGGACAGGGCCTGGAACTGGCATTAGCCTGTGACCTCAGAATTGCTGTAGAAACAGCCCATTTTGCCCTACCCCATCTCGCCTCAGGCTTCATTCCCTGGGATGGCGCCACCCAGAGGTTACCACGCCTGATAGGGAAGTCAAAAGCTATGGAAATGCTTCTCACCGGGCAAGCGGTAGATGCTGCCGAGGCCCACCGGATTGGATTGATCAACAGAGTAGTTCCATCCAGGGAACTCATCCCCATGGTAACAGATATGTGTCAGGCAATGGCATCTAAAGCTCCACTAGCATTGAAGTATGCTAAGGAGGCAATTTATAAGGGCCTGGATCTGACGTTAGGGCAGGGATTGCGTCTGGAGGCTGATCTTTATTTCCTCCTGCAAACAACCGAAGACCGCACCGAGGGCATCAAGGCTTTTCTGGAAAAGAGATCCCCTCAATTCAAAGGAAGGTAAAGGGATCAGTGGTCGTAAGTCATAAGTCATAAGTCATAAGTCGTAAGTCAAAAATTCGAGGACGTATGACTGATGACTGTGAACTTTTAGGAATTAAATAACTTTAGGCACTTAACTTGAGAGATTATCAGTGAGCAACTTTGAGACGGTAATTTACGAGAAGATAGATAGCACAGCCTGGGTTACACTTAACCGCCCCCAGGTTTTGAATGTATATAATATCCAGATGCGGGATGAACTGTACCAGGTCCTGGGTGCGATTAAAGACGACCCCGAAGTAATGGCGGCCATCTTCAAAGGGGCGGGAGAGAAGGCGTTCTGTGCCGGCGCTGACTTAAGCGAGTTTCTCACTGCTCCCTCACCAACGATTGCCCGGCAGGTGCGCTGGGAACGTGACATCTGGGGGATCTTTCTGAGCCTTCCCCAGCCTCTGATCGCCGCCCTTCATGGCTATGTTCTTGGTTCAGGAATCGAGATGGCTCTCTGTTGCGACATCAGGATAGCCTCAGAAGACGCCCTGTTTGGTCTGCCTGAAGTTGGATTGGGCATTATCCCTGCTGCCGGGGCGACGCAAACACTCCCCCGCACAGCGGGACGGGCCAAGGCCTTAGAAATGATGCTCACCGGTCGTCGGATCGGCGCCCGGGAAGCCCTCGATATGGGGCTGGTCAACCGGGTGGTGGCAAAAAGTGAACTCTTCATGGTTGTCGAGGGCATGGCCAGGCAAATTGCCTCCTTTGACCCCGCGGCAGTCAGGGGTGTCAAGGAGGCGGTAGTGAGGAGCCTGGACATGACTTTAGCCGAGGGTCTGGAGATGGAAAAAAGGTTGACAAGTTCTCTCTTCCGATCAAGAACCGGCAATAACTCTGTATCGTAGATCGTTTCGTAAATGACTTCCGGCTTCTGGCTTCTGAGTAATGCGTTCAGAGACCGAGACCTTTGAAAATTGACTTCACAAGGGCTCAAACCAGACAGACCAAGAGCTTGACCTTGCCCGGTGTTTCTGTTATCAGATTAATTTACTTGTGCCTCATACTTATTGGTACAGTGATAAGAAATACGCGAAAGGAGCAAGTATACTAAAATGAACCACGAGAAAAGGAGCACAGGATGAATACAACAGATTTTCTCACTATAGCTGCCGCTATCTGTCCTGATAGAGATGCAATAGTCTTCGAAGGGAAAAGATGGACTTACTCCCAGATCAGCGAACGAGTCAACAGGTTGAGTAATGCCCTGACAAGCCTGGGAGTAAGCAAGGGGGATCGCTGCGCTATAATCCAGGTGAATTGCCCGAAATACGTTGAATCGTATTGTGCTGCCGCGAAGTTGGGCGCCATCTTCGTCCCCCTGAATTTCAGGGCCAAGGCCGATGAGCTGAGTTACATGCTGGATAATGCGGAAGCCAAAATTCTGCTTGTAGGTAAGAGGTACCAGGAAATGGTGCGTACGATACTGCCTGATCTCCCTACCGTTGAACGGTGTATCTCTTTAGATAGCAAGGAAGGTGATATGTCTTTCTATGAGGATATCCTCGGTGCGTCACCTCCTGACGAAGTGTTCACCGAGATTGAGGATGACGATATTACCATCTTAATGTACACTGCCGGCACTACAGGGCGACCTAAGGGTGTGCCGCTGAGGCATAATGCATTCGTCGGTTACGTCCTGGATAACGTAGACCCGGCCAGCCCGGACATAGAGGAAAGAAACCTCCTCACAGTCCCTTTATATCACGTGGCGGGCATCCAGGCAATGTTAGCTGCCATGTACGGCGGACGGACCCTGGTGTTGATGAGACAGTTCGAGGTCAGGGAATGGATGGAAACGGTGCAAAGGGAGCGGGCCAGTCGCGCCATGCTGGTGCCGACAATGCTGAAGAATGTTATAGATTATCCCGATTTTGCAAAGTGCGATCTGAGCAGTCTCCGGGTAATCACCTATGGCGCAGCTCCCATGCCCTTTGTAGTCATCACTAAGGCGATGGAGTTAATGCCCTGGGTGAGGTTCATCAACGCTTTCGGGCAAACGGAAACCGCCTCGACAATAACAACCTTAGGCCCCGAAGATCATATTATTGAGGGCACTCCTGAAGAAAAGGAAAAAAAGTTAAAGAGGTTAGCCTCCTCAATCGGGCGTCCCCTACCTGATGTGGAGGTAAAGATTGTTGATGAGAATAGGAAAGAGTTACCCTACCTGGAGGTAGGGGACATTCTGGCGAGGGGGCCCCGGATAATGACAGGTTACTGGCATGACGAACAAAAGACAGCGCAAACATTCACCCCCGAGGGATGGCTGATCACGGGGGATAGAGGATACAGGGATGAGGAGGGATACATATTTTTAGCCGGTCGTGCTGATGATATGATCATCAGGGGGGGGGAAAATATCTCACCGGAAGAACTTGAAAACGTGCTCTACTCTCATCCCAAGGTGGCGGAAGCGGCGGTAATTGGCGTACCTGATCCGGAGTGGGGACAACAACCCATGGCTATTGTGGTACTTAAGGAAGGCGAGGTTGCCACCGCCGAAGAAATTATAGAGTACTGTCACTCCCGGCTGGCAGGTTTCAAGCGCCCCCGCTCAGTATCCTTCGTTGATTCCCTGCCCCGTACTCCCACGGGTAAGGTATTGAAGAGGATACTCCGTGAGCAACATGGACAGCCGTAGGACAAGGGTAAGCTGATCGCTGAAAGCTGACAGCTGATTACTTACAACATTTGAGGAGGTTCAAAGAGAGATGGCCAATCAAATAGGCAAAAGGTATCTTTGCAAGAAGTGTGGCACAGAGTTTATCGTCACCCGTGGTGGTGACGGCGCATTGAGTTGCTGTGGCCAGCCAATGGAGCTGAAGACTACAGAAGCAAAGGGGACCAAATAGATATGGCAAACCAATTAGGTAAAAGGTATAAATGTAGTGTTTGTGGCACCGAGGTGCTCTGTACCAAGGCCGGTGAAGGCGCAGTTATCTGTTGCGACAAGGAAATGGAAGTTCAAGAACCACGACCCCTACCCTCATCCGATTAAGCGGGCCAGAGCCCTAGCGAGAATGTCTTTACCTCCCTCTTCAGGGCGGTTTCCGCAATGTCAACAGAAGGAAAAGAAACAGCCCCATTGACAGGGCTCCGGGTCCTGGATCTGGCTGATGAGAAGGCGTCTTTTTGTTCCCGACTCTTAGCCGATATGGGGGCCTGCGTTATCAAAGTGGAAAGGCCCGGTGGCGACGCCTCGCGGCGGATAGGCCCCTTTTGGGGAAAGAGGCCAGAGGCGGATAAGAGCCTCTTCTTCTGGTACCACAACGCCGGTAAACTCGGGATAACCTTGAATTTAGAAAGTACGGAAGGGCGGGGGATCTTTCTCCGGTTGATCGGCAGGACTGACGTGGTAGTAGAGACCTTCCCACCAGGATACTTAGAGAAGATCGGGCTGAACTACGAGGTATTAATGGAGAAAAACCCTCGACTTATTCTGGCCTCGGTTACCGGTTTTGGACAAACCGGGCCATACAGGGATCACAAATCCTGCGATATAGTTGCCTCGGCCTCAGGGGGACAGATGTACGTCTGTGGAACCCCTGATACTTCACCCCTTTGCCCCTACGGGCAACAGTCGTATTATGCCGCCTCTCTTTTCGCTGCTGTCGGCATCCTCATCGCATTGCATGAACGAAACGAAAGCGGCAAGGGGCAGCATCTCGATGTCTCTCTCCAGGAATCCGTAGCGGCAACCCTTGAGCATGTTATGGTTCGTTATTTCTCTGAAAATGCCCTGCCCGAGAGAGAGGGAAACATCCACTGGACCGGCTCCGCCTCTCTCTTACTATGTAAAGACGGTTACATCTTTATCACTTTTAACCGGGAGTGGGAGACCATTGTCGAGCTGCTGGACAGTAAGGGGATGGCCTGTGACCTGGGGGAAGAGAGGTGGAAGGAAGAGGACTACCGGAGGCAACATGCGGGTCACATTATCGAGGTGTTGACCCGCTGGACAATGACCCACACGACAGCGGAGCTTTTCGAGCTGGGCCAGATGATGCACTTCCCCTGGGCTCCCGTTAATTCTCCGGAGGAGGTCTTCCGCAGTCCCCAGCTCAGGGCACGGAACTTCTTCTCCCCCGTAAACCATCCCGAAGCCGGCACTTCCTTCCTCTATCCCGGCGCTCCTTACAGGTTCAGTGGCCCATCATGGAAGATACGGAGGCGGGCCCCCCTCATCGGTGAAGATAACCTCTCTATCTATCACGGAGAGTTGGGGCTTTCACCTGAGGAACTTGCCAGACTTTCCGCTACCGGAATTATCTAATAAAGCCTGTTCAATACTAAAATACGTTATAATTACACATAGTTACAAGGGCATAAAACAAAAGTTACCCCCAAAATACTGGATTTCTGGGGCTTGGTTTCCAAAAACTTCAATGATTTGGAAAAAGTTACCCCCCAAAATGTGAGGTTTTCGAAACATGTTACCCCCTTAAAATTACCATTTGCTGTTCTTTGAAAATAAGATTTATTTAAGGATTTTCTTTATATGTCAAGGTATTCGTGCTCTTTCTTAATATTGAACACTAATATTGAACAGAAGGAGCATGCACATGGTCAATTTTCAAGTTCCCCTACCGGGGCTTTCAAGGAATTTCAACAATCTGACAGAGCAGGAAAAGGAGTTCATTTCGTATTTTTCCACAATCGATATTGGCTGTATTTCTCCGGTTGTTAATTGCTATGCTGGCATAGGACCTAAAGGGTACGGCACCTCTTTGATCTTAGCCAGAATGATTAAAGTCAAAGAGCGAATTTTATCAGACCGACAGTTAGCCAAAGCCTTAAAACAGAATGATCTATATCGATTTGTCACTGAAGACATTCAACCATCTCACAACACCTTCAATACGCTAAGGAGAAGGCTTAGCCCTGATGGTTTTATTGAAATCCATAAGCATTTCGTCAGAAAGGCTCACAGTCTGGGATTACTTGATCCTGAAATCAAAGATCTACCAAAAAACAGAAAGAAAGGGATTATTCTGGTTGCCGATTCAACATTTCTGATTACCGCCGGATCAACAAGGGGACAAAAGGATGAACAGGGACAATGGCACTTTAATGATCCCAGCGTCGCTTTTTCAGGCAAAGGTCATCACAAACATAAATATGCGGTAGGTCATAAAGCTCACAGTTTGAGAACGGTTAGCGGTATACCCCTTGTAACCCTTCTCTCACCCGCTAATGAATCGGATCAGGCTTTTATCGTTGGCCTTATTGAAACGCTTACCGCTCGTTATCCGTTCCTTCAATTCTCTTACATTATTCTGGACAAGGGATATGATACAGAGGAAATCCATCATGACATCCACGAGTTCTTTGATATCATCCCTATCATCGTAAGAAAAAAAATGGTTTATCCAAAAGGGTTTACCAAAGATGGCTACCCGTTATGTCCCTGGGGCTTTGCAATGAAACCGAGAGGCATTGACTATGAACGAAAAAGGACACGGTATGCCTGTTTTAAGGTCTGTAACAGATCTGGACAGCCTTTGCTGTTCACGTGTGATTATCTCAAAGAACAATACAAATATGGCTATAGTCGTTATACATACTTCAATGATGGATATCGAAAATATGGACCAGCGGTGACCCATAGCTTAATCTATAAAAAACTGAAACCGTTCAGAACAGGAGTTGAAAGAACTTTCGGCCTTGTTAAAGAAAACAGATACCGTATGGAGATTAGCAATTTTTATAAAGGCCTCGATAATGTCACCATCCATGCTGTAGAACATGATATCGTCTTGACTCATGACATCATTTTTGACTATATCAAAACCGGTAAAATCAGCCCAGTAATAAATTTGAATTATTGAACACCCTTTAATAATATAGTGGACCCCAAAATTTGGACAGTGTGTTAAGTTACACTTGGGAGCAAAAATGAGGAGGACCAATCGGTTATTCAGGAGATATCACCATGAACACTCTACGCGAACTTTGTCAGCCCAGGGAGTCTGTATTTGATCGTAGTCGACTTGATACGGTCTATAATCTGGATGATCTACCCGCAATCAAGCCGGATGAGTTCTTCGCGGAAAACTACGTCACCGAGGGCATGAGGATTCTCCTCACTGAAGCCTTCAATCGCCTGGAGGGTAAAACAACCGGCGCTTCGGGTACATTCTTGCTCAGCCAGTCCATGGGCGGCGGAAAAACCCATAACCTCATCGCTCTGGGGCTTCTGGCGAAAATCCCTAAATATCGCAAGAAGGTCATGTCCGAATTTTACAATCCGGGAGACTTGGGGGCGGTAACTGTTGTGACTTTCAGCGGCAGGAAGACGAGCACTCCCTTTGGCATCTGGGGAGAAATTGCTGAGCAACTCAACCGCAAGGCTGTGTTCAATGAGTTTTACAGCCCCCTGATTCCACCGAGTCCTGACAAATGGATTGAACTCTTGAAGGGGGAACCGGTGCTCATCCTCCTTGATGAACTGCCGCCATATTTTGAATCATCGAAGGCTGTCGCTGTTGGAGACACCTACCTGGATCGTCTGACGACCGCAGCCCTGGCAAACCTCCTTATTGCCGTAAATGGCAACAAACTCCCCCGCGTCTGCGTGGTCATCACGGATCTCAGCGGCACGGCATATGTGAGTGGAAGCGCAGCCATTACCCAGGCACTGCAGTCCCTGAGCGATTTGGAGCAGGAAGTTCATCGGAATGTCATTCGGATTGACCCGGTCAAGATGAACACCAATGAGCTCTACCACATCCTCCAGACCCGCATTTTCGAGAAAACACCCGCCATGTCAGACGTGGAGAAGGTCGCCGGTGACTATAGCGCCGCGCTGGAGAACGCCAAAAAGATGGGCATCTCGGAAGTGTCCCCCGATCAGCTAAAAGCCGACATCATCAATGCCTATCCCTTTCACCCCGCCATCCGGGACCTCTATGCCCGGTTCAAGGAAAACCGGGGATTCCAGCAAACCAGAGCCCTTATCCGGATTATGCGGATCATCGTCTCCAATCTCTGGAATTCCGGTGTTGCGAGCAAGAAATATCTCATCGGTCCCCATGAGATGGATCTCATGGATGCTTCTATGCTGGGGGAGATCCGGCAGATCAACCCAGGACTGGAGGCTGCTATTGCGCGGGATATCGCGGCGGAAGGCGGCAGCGCCCTGGCCCAGCAGATTGATGGGGGAAAAATCACTGATGCCCAGGATATTGCAAAACTGATTTTCCTTTCATCCCTCTCCACAGCCACGAGTCCCATACTGGGTCTGGGAAGGTCGGAGCTCATCGGCTATCTTGCCGCTCCAGACCGAGATGTGGTCAATCTGCGTAATGTTCTGGATCGCCTGCAGGCGGATGCCTGGTATCTTCACGTCACCCGAGACGGAAAGCTGTTTTTTAAGAATGTGGAGAACCTGAAAGCCAAGGTTGCCACCTATGCCAGAAACAAACTTCGAGAGCAGCGGGAGAAGGAACTCCGGGACCGCCTGGGAGAAATGTTCAAGATCACCACCAAAGCAGCCTACCAGAAGCACCTCCCCCTGCCGGCCCTCGATCAGATACAGCTTCAGCAAGACAATGTGACTCTGGTCGTCTTCCGGCCGACGGAGGATTCTTTTCTGGCTATCGAGGAATTTTACAAACATCAGCAATTCAAGAACCGGGTCTGTTTCATGACCGGCGCCGCAAAGGCTTACGATACGGTTCTGGAGCGGGCAGCGGAATTGAGCGCCATCCGGACCATTATCGGGGAGATGAACCAGGAAGGCGTCAGAGAAAGTGATCCCCAATATATAGAAGCGACGGAGATGCTCACCAAGCTGGAAGGACGATTTTATCAGGCCTGTCGCGAAACCTTCACAATCCTGTACTATCCTGCCAAAACCGGCCTTGCCCAGGTGGATCTGGATCCGAAGTATGTAGCCAATGAGTACAAAGGAGAAGAGCAGGTCCTCAACGCCCTGAAGGAGTGTTTCAAGTACACCGATGATATCGCCCCTGATGGAACGTTCCGGAGTCGGGTGGAAAACAGGCTCTGGCCGGTTGGTGTCAGGGAGGTCGCATGGAGCACCATTATACAGCGGGCCGCTACAGATATTTCCTGGGTCTGGCATCATCCGAACGCACTGGACACACTCAAGGATGAACTTGTCAAACGGGACATCTGGCGTGAAACAATGGGCTATGTCGACCGTGGCCCCTTTGAGAAACCGAGAACCTCCGTTCAAGTACAGGTGCTCAACCGGGATGAAAATACGGGTCAGGTGACTGTTCGCATCCGTCCCCTCAATGGGGATGTTGTGCACATGGCAACAGGCGACGTGGCAACCGCATCCTCAAAGAAACTGGAAGATTATGACATCAAGACAAAGGCCATGAAGCTCTCCTTCCTTTGCGTGGATTCAACGGGAGAACATGGTACGGGAGAGCCGGTTACCTGGACGAATACCATTTTCGTTAAGCACCGCTTCTATCAGGAAGCTACAGAGCGTAAATGCGAGCTACAGGCTGTTCCAAAAGGGACTATCAAGTACACGACGGACGGTTCAAGCGCAGAAACCCACGGGACACCCTATGAAAAGCCCTTTGAGATTCCAAAAGACTGCCAAGTGATCCTTGCAATAGCAGAAGCGGAAGGGATCAAATCCCACCAGGAAAGTATCCCCGCGCCAAAGGGAAAGATTGATGAAGGGACCAAGATTGACCGTAACAAAGCGGCCATTTGGAAGAGAAGTTTTAAGAAGGACGCGACGGGAGAAACATACAAATTTCTGGAGACGGCCAAGAAGTACGGGGCTGAGCTGGGAGGTGTCTGCTTGACCGTCATGAGGGATACCCGTTGGATTCAGCTTAGCACCTCTGATAACTCCTACCATGCCATTCAGCATTTTGAGCAAGGAGCCGAGTTACTCAAGGAATTTGTCACCGATGGAGCGCTCAGCATCGATGTGGGGAGTCTCAAGTTCGACTCCGGTCAGCAGCTCCTTGACATGGTGGTGGATCTGAAAACGGAAGTGAAGGAAGGGGAAGTAAGCCAGTGAGCGCCCGCAGGAAACGCCAGTTCATCGGTTTCGGCTTTGACCCTGGGGAATCCGCGCACCACTTTGTAGTTCAGGTCTCTGATGGGGAAAAGAATCCTGTTATTGTTGAAGAACACTACGAGTGGAATGACGGGGAAACTGATGTTCCCCAGAAAAGACCAGTCATCAAGGTTGAGCTGGAACATTACCGCTGGGAACGCATCGCAGAGACGGCAAGAAATCAGTTTAACAAGCGAATCCGGGCTGCCGGTCAGCGATCCGTTTCGTGGAAAGTTGGAAAGGACAACATTCTGGCTCCCCACTTCGGGAAGGAACTGACCCTCCTCGCCTGGGCAGTGGAGGACATTGACGAAAGTCTCATTCCCAATGTGATTGCCAACTGGACAGGGCTGGAGCCGGAAGAGCGCTGGTGGCTATACACGACGGTGAACGCCACCTTTACAAAAGCGGATGTGGGTGGCGACCGGGGCTGGCGCAAAGCCATCAAGATTGCCTTTTCGGAGAACCCCATACCCGATATGCCCCGGGAACGGTTCGTCGAAGAACCGGAGACCATCCGCCTTCCCCAGAAGGCCAAGATGCCCACTGATAAAATCATACATGGGCCATTCCCAAAGAAAAAGAAGCGGAACATAAAAAGTCCCTCCAAGCAGGGCGGCCTTTTTAGCGAGCTGTAACGGTGAACCATGTCAGGCTTAACCTTTATCGAGACACAATTCCCCGTCAGCAAGCTCTCCAAGGAAAGCTACAAGGAAAGGAAGGCAGTTTCTGGTCAAACGTTAACTGGTTTGGGCAAATGGTGGGGCCGGAAACCCCTGGTCCTGGTCCGGGCGGCCCTCCTGGGACTCCTCTTGCCCGCCACGGATGACCTGAAGAAAGACCGAGAAATCTTCCTCAAACTCATGACCATGGACGAGGAAGGTCTCTGGATGCGGCGCCGGGGGAACATACCCGCCGGTGAGGTCTATCCGCACGCCACAGATTCCGAGAAGGAGTTCTATTTCACCCGAAAGGACGGCAGGATCCAGTGGAAAAAGTCCGCCGGCCGGGAGGATCGCGAACACATGCAGCGCCGGGCCTTCAGCCGGATGGGCTACGACGAAAAACTGAAGTTCTGTGTCAGAGCGGAAGAGATTGACGGACCATCATCTGAAACATGGGAAGAGGTTAATAATCACCTCAGGACGAAAGTATCTTCTTTATCAGAACTGGTACAGGAACTCAGCGGACGCCAATTTGGTCATGTTGCTTGTGCGGGTGACTCTTTTTGTGGAGGTGGAAGCGTACCTTTCGAGGCTGCGAGATTGGGCTGTTTCGCTTATGGTTCTGAACTCAACCCTGTGGCAGCTTTGTTGACATGGGCGTCGCTGAATATTATTGGCGGTGGATCAGATGTCCAGAAACAGGTGAAGGATGTACAAGAAAATTTGTTTGCCTCTGTTCGCAGTACGCTTAAAGAATGGGGCATCGAGACCAAAGAAAATGGCTGGGAGGCCGAAGCATACCTTTACTGCTCTGAAGTAAGAGAGCCCATGACGGGCTGGTTCGTGCCGCTGGCACCTTCATGGGTCATTGCCGAAAAACCGAAAGTTGTGGCGCGCCTCGTGCCTGACCCTTCACGGAAGCGATTTGATCTTGACATCATCCAAGACGCCTCCTCTTCGGATTTTGAACAGGCCAGGCAAGAAGGTACCTGGATCGGCGGACTTCGTTGCCCTGTGGATAAAGAAGGAATCTATTTGCCGCCTCACATGCGGGCACCCACGAGCGCCGACACCCTAAGGGGACGTGAAGGACTGCGGTTATGGGAAAACGAAGATTTCGTTCCAAGACCGGCTGATGTCTTTCAGGAACGTCTTTACTGCATCCGCTGGGTGGACCCGGAGACGGGGGAGAAATACTACAGGGCGCCGACGGAAGCGGACCTGAAGCGGGAAGCCCTGGTCTTGCAACTGGTTAAGGAACGCTTCACCGACTGGCAATTGAAAGGATACCTCCCCAGCCGGAAAATCGAGCCGGGTGATAAAACGGATGAACCGATTCGCACGCGTGGCTGGACGCACTGGCATCATCTCTTTCATCCGCGGCAGCTTCTTCTTCATGGCTTATTCCAGGAATACGCAGGTGATCTGAAGGGTATTCCTGCGGCGGCCGCCTTGCTTCTGGTGGGGCGGTTTGCTGACTGGAATTCCCGGTTGTCTGTTTGGTTGCCTTCCAATAGTGGTGGATCGGGTGGAGGGAAAAATACTTTTCTCAATCAAGCATTGAATACTTCAGTCGTTTATTGTGTACGTGCATCTTCAGGTCTGATAAGTCTATCTTTACCAACCAGCAAATCTTACCCTGTTAAAGAAGGGATCGCAGAACTCTGTGATTGCAGAGTTGTCTCACAAACCTGTGACATCTGGCTTACAGACCCACCCTATGCTGATGCCGTCAACTATGAAGAACTCTCAGAATTTTTCCTGGCCTGGTATGAACGGGGTCTAAAGCGACTTTTCCCCGACTGGTATACGGATTCGAAGCGGGCACTGGCCGTCAAGGGATCCGATGAAAGCTTTCGTATGGTCATGGTGGATTGTTATAAGGCATTGACTAATCACATGCCAGATGACGGATTCCAGTTGGTTATGTTCACCCATCAGAATGCAGAGGTCTGGGCGGACTTGGCCATGATTCTCTGGGCTGCCGGTCTTCACGTTACTGCCGCCTGGACAATACAAACCGAAACCCCTGTAGTCGGAATCAAGCAGGGCAACTATGTCCAGGGTACGGCTTTGCTTATTCTTCGGAAGAGAAGGTCTGCGCTTGTGGGAGACATGAGCGATATCTATCCGCAAGTCATCGAAGAGGTCAAAAGCCAGTTGAAGTCCATGATCGATCTTGACGACAAGGAGGATCCCAATTTCGGCGATGCGGATTACCAACTGGCAGCCTATGCGGCAGCCCTCCGGGTCGTGACGGCCTACAGCGCCATCGAAGATATTGACATTGAGAGGGAACTGAGAAGGGTACGCAGGCCAGGGGAATCTTCTCCCCTTGCGGATCTCATTAAAAGCGCCGTCAAGATCGCCTCCGATTTTCTCGTTCCCGATGGCCTGGATTCGGCCATCTGGAAACGCCTCAGCCCGGAAGAGCGTTTCTATCTGAAGGGTATTGAAGTAGAGGCCCATGGGGAGTACCGCGACGGCGTCTACCAGGAATTCGCCCGGGGATTCGGCATCCGGGATTACCGTGGTCTTCTGGGGAGCGGCGCCGCCAACCAGACACGTTTGAAGACCCCCGGCGAACTGAAGGGACGCGACCTCTCCGGTACGGGATTCGCCGGGTCACTCCTGCGGCAGGTCCTCTTCGCCGTTTACAAGACCGCCGAGGAGGATGATCCGCGCCCGGGGTTGGATTATCTCAAGCAGGAGATTCCCAGTTACTGGGACCGTCGTCAAACAATGATCGCCTTGCTGAACTATCTTTCCCATAAGCCCTCTGTGAATATGGAACACTGGAAAAAGGATGTCGAGGCGGCCCATCTCCTTCTGGGGGCTGTGGAAGGAGACGGCGTATGATCCATCGCCATTCCTCCCGCTTCAGTCTGTTGAAGGTTTTGGTGAATGAGCGCTTTTGCTTCTTCCTGAAATCTTGTTTTTGCCATTGCTTTTACCGTGCAACATTACAATCAGTATTGGGTAGTGCACTAATCAGATCAGATTTTACCTCCAGTTTTTACCTTGACAAACCATAGCTGTTACATGAATATGCCAAAAAAGCGTGTTATAAAATTGTTGGCACACCAGCTTCACTTGCCCTTTCTTGGCACCAGGCTGTGCAGAATAATCAAACTTTCCTCAGGAGGTGGCTATGAATACGGGTACTATACAGGCTTCCCCGCTTAAAGATCTTTTCATTAATACGTTGACACAGGATGTTAGAGTAGTGACGTGCATTCTGGATTTAATCGATAATTCTGTTGACAGCTATATGAGACACCGAATTACAGACCGCAGGGCTATCGACATCAAGCTTTCCAATGAGAGTTTTCTGATATTTGATACCTGCGGTGGGATTGGGAAAGACTTTCTTGAAACTAATGTGTTTACTTTCGGGAGTACCTTGGAACGAGGTTTTGCCACTCTTGGCATGTATGGTATTGGGCTTAAGCGCTCTATATTTAAATTGGGAAACCAAATATCCATCCAGACAGATGACGGGCATGACTATTGCGAAATGATTCTCAATGTGACTGATTGGAAAAAGGATTCCACTCTGCCTTGGACGATTCCTTATACCTACGACGGATCACGCCTCAATAGTAACCCTCCATACACAAAAATCCAGATTTTAGATCTCACCCCCGACGTGCAAGACAAATTCAACTCAGTGCCTTTCATCAATGATGTGATGGAGACACTTAAACGGACTTATTGCCTCTTCATTGCAGACAACCTTGATTTTACTCTTAATGGGGGGAACGTGGAGGAGTACCCTCTCATTGTTCCAGATGATAAGGAGTATAGTCCGCAAGTACATCTTGAACAATACAACGGTCTCGGAATAAAAATAATCTGTTTCATCGATCCAAGTAAGGGAATCAAACTGTCAAAGGCTGTAAACCAGGTCGGGTGGAATATATTCTGCAATAGACGATTAATCTTAGCGAATGATACATCAGCAACGACAGGATGGATCGGCACTACCAAGGAAGATATAACCACGTTGCCCAGATATCACCCACTTTTTAATAATTTCAGAGGATTGGTATTCCTCGACTCAGAGGACCCAGCAAAGCTTCCACTAAATACAAGCAAGAGCGACCTTAATGAGGAGAGCATTGTTTATCACTATGTTCTGGATAAGATGGTGAAGACTGCACGGCCTGTAATTGATTATATCTACGGCAAGCACGTCCAAGAATTCGCAAACGAAGAAGAGATCGAACAAGTAGCAACTCAACAGGACCCGGCTTTCAATCCGGGCATCAAGAGCGTAGTGGAACTAACCACACCTCAGACATTTAAGGCACCTCAAAAAATTGAGTCGTCTCCCAGCATTGCAAGGATACAGTATTCCAAACCAAAAGATTTGGTTGATCGCGTCAAGAAGAGTATTGGCGCAACATCAAACAAAGAGGTTGGCGAGCGGACATTTGATTACTTCGTTGAGATGGAGGAAATAAAACAGCCATGATCGAGGGAGCACGCAACGATGCTGGAATGATCAATTACTACCTACGGCCCAACAAGCAGGTAGAGAGAAAAATAATTTTAGAGATTCTGCAAACAGTAATTAGAATTTTGGGGCCATCAACAAATTATCAATACGTCGGGATGGGATCTTTTTATTTCTTTGATTTCATTCTGATGCATAAATTTCTTAAGATAGATGATCTCGTATCTATAGAAAACAAAAAGGATGTTAACCGATTCAAGTTTAACCTACCTTATGACTTTATTACTTTCCATAACATGCTTTCAACACGCTACCTTGCAGAAATCCACGATTGGACCAAAAAATCCATCATATGGCTCGATTACACACAAGGTCTTTCCGGTAATCATGCGCTGTCACCTGATATAAACCTGATCGGCAGGAACTCAGGGAAAAACGCCTTCTTTATCCTCACATTAAATGCGACGGCCCCACAAGACCAAGATGCACGTAGCTCTTTCCTTACTAAATTCAATAGGGATATTTCGCCTCTATATAATAAGGTCATATACACCTCTAAGAGCAATTATCATCTTCTTCTACAAAATATTGTCATCAATAAAATAGAAGAGTCTTGCATGCGTAATACCAATAAATTTATTAAAACTTTTTCCTACCTTTATCAAGACGGAGCCCCAATGTATACTCTCGGCGGGGTATTTACAGATGATTCGAGCTTGAACGAGCGATTAAATGACCTGCATCCCTTCCTCTCAACCGACAGGAACAATGTCACACGCATAAAAATCCCGAATCTTACCTATAAAGAGAAGTCATATTTGGATTCTATAATCAAGGATTTGGGGCTAAAAATGGAAGAATGTAAAAAAGAAGTGGAAAAGTTATGCTTCGATGATCTAAAAAAGGAGCAATACCTTACCGGTATATTTTCAGATCATTTAGCCATTGAACTCAAGCCCGAAGAGATACAGAACTATATTCAGTTTTACAGGTACTATCCGCAGTACTATGAAGGGATTATATGAGTATCCCTCAGTATCTTCTGAGTGATTCCAAATGCCTGAAAACAATCTTGGAAGCGCGTGCTCTTCCTGCGCCCAATCTCATCATAACTTCACCTCCCTATTATGATGTTCTTAACTATGAAGATAATACCCTACAGATCGGACGAGGACAGACATACGATGAATATTTAGATACGATATCCGATATCATCCATCAATGCTATGAGATTTCAGCGGAAAATGCAACATTGTGGTTAATCGTAGATACATTCAGGAGAAACGGCGAAGTCAAGACGTTGCCTTTTGATGTTTTTTCGCGTTTGAAAAGCAAACATAGTCCTACTTGGAAGCTGAAGGATATAATAATCTTGAACAAGGAGAAGAACCTACCCTGGGTGGGAAACGGCCGCTTCAAAAATGAATTTGAATATATACTGTTCCTCACAAAGAAACGGTTTGTCTTCAATATTGACGGCATCAGGGAAACCAACGATTTGAGGAACTGGTGGTTCTCATATCCGGAACGGTATAACACGCGTGGAAAGGCCCCAAGTAATATCTGGAATCATATAACTCCAATGCGAGGTTGGGGAAATGGTACCGTGAACCACCTCTGCCCTTTCCCCTTCAGTTTGGTCGAAAAAATCATTTCAATCGCATCAAATGAAAATGACGTGGTCTTGGACCCTTTTGCTGGGTCAGGCACAGTGTTGGCTATGGCTCAGATCATGGGTCGAAAAGCGGTGGGAATAGATGTGAATGAAAAATACAAGACTCTATTTGAAACGGTGGTATTGGACGCGGCGGCACGGTATTGGAAGCGACGAAGCAAAGAAATTGAGGAGGTTCAGAAAGCACAAAACGAGTTCGAATTATTAAATATTTCGCTTCGCAAACTAAAGTATGCAGGAATGTTCAAGCGAGAAGCCATCGATGATGTTAAACTTAAAGAATATCCGTTGGTTCTACTAGATCTTACTAATAAACCAAATAGACAGACAGAACTTATTATAGTTACTGACCAATGCACCATGGACAAAGATTTGCCGCCTTGCATCGGTGAAATTAAGTCCGCAAAATTCGGTTTAGCGATTAATGTTAAACTGATGTCAGCTGAGGAATTCAAGAATTCATACTCAAAGGATCAATTTTTTGAATACAATGCGGCGATATGGAACAGGCATCTCGGCCAGCTTCAGGCAGAGGATATTATTAACAGAATCGGTGATTGCTCTACCGTTTTCTTTTCCAATATCACAGTCGAGAAAATTCCCAAGATTCTACAGCGCCGATAAAGGACATATGTATACTGAGAGCACTTCGGGGAAGGAATAGTATACTCAAAACCCATGGCTGCCTATGCACCTCAGTGCAACACTGACTTTCTATCGGTAATATTTAACCTCTACTATTATCCCTGAGTGAAAGATTGTAGATATAGGCAGTTTCCGCCACCTGACTTTTGGAACGGTGACAACGGATGATCCATCGCTACTCCTCACGCCGCAGTCCCTTGAAGGATTTCCTGGCCACCCAATTGCAGGGCGCCCTTCGTTACGATCGGATTGCCGGGTTCTTCAGCTCCTCCCTCCTGGAGGTGGCGGGCGAGGCCCTGGAACGGATGACGTCGGAAGGCGGCGAGACCTGCGTTCGAGTGGTCTGCAACTCCTGCCTTAACCCCCTGGACGTTCAGACCGCACGGGCGGCCAAGTGGGGGATGCACCGCGAATGGTGCGCTTCGCTCCCCGCCGAGATCGGCGCACCCATGAAGGCCAGGCTCCAGCGACTCCACGATTTTCTCAGCAGCGGTCTTCTCAAGGTGAAGGTCCTCCCCGACGAGGCCTTCGGCCTGATCCACGGCAAGGCCGGCGTGATCACCCGGACGGACGGATCGCGGGTCTGCTTTATCGGCAGCGCCAATGAGTCCCGGACGGCCTGGGTCAGCAACTATGAGTTGGTCTGGCTGGACGAGAGCGAAGAGGGCGTCCGATGGGTACAGGAGGAATTCGACGCCCTGTGGTCCTCCCCTCAGGCGGTGGACCTGGCGGAGGCGGTCGTGCAGGACGTGGCCCGGCTGATCCACCGGGTCGTCGTCCCCGATATCGACGCCTGGAAGAAGGAAGAGGCTAAGCCCGCCGAACCGATTGTGGAACTGCCCATCTACCGCCGGGAAAACGGCCTCTGGGCGCACCAGAAATCCTTCATCAATCTGGCTTTTGATGCGCACAAAAACGGTGGTGCAAGATATCTCTTAGCCGATCAGGTTGGTCTGGGAAAAACGGTACAACTTGCCCTGGATGCAAAGCTCATGGCCCTATATGGCGAAAAACCCATTCTCATCCTTGTCCCAAGGCCCCTTATGATCCAGTGGCAAGAGGAACTCTGGAGTCTGCTGGCCATGCCATCGGCGCGCTGGACGGGCAAGCAATGGATTGATGAACAGGGTGTCGTCTATGCCGATCTTGGCGCGGCAGGTTTAAGGAAGTGTCCGCGAAAAGTTGGTATTGTTTCTACGGGTCTTATCATTCGTGGCTCTGAGGGCGTGAATACGTTGAAGGAGCTTTCATACGAGTGTGTCATTCTTGATGAGGCCCATCGAGCAAGACGGAGTAACCTCGGTCCCACCCACCGGGGTGAAAAGGCAGAACCCAACAACCTGTTACAGTTTCTGATGGAGATCGCTCCTCGGAC
The DNA here is from genome assembly GCA_030018935.1 of Syntrophales bacterium. Taxonomy (NCBI): domain Bacteria; kingdom Pseudomonadati; phylum Thermodesulfobacteriota; class Syntrophia; order Syntrophales; species Syntrophales bacterium. The sequence goes on along the minus strand of JASEGZ010000025.1, from coordinate 3,514 downwards.
CCGGAGCTTGCTATTGGCGACGGCAACGCCCGTCCAGCTCGATCCCATCGAGGCTTGGGATCTCCTGGGCGCCCTGAACAGTGGCAAGGAATTTGTCCTCGGTTCCCTTTACAGCCGCTGGTTGTCAAGGCCATTGGAAAGTCTGTCCCTCATTCTGGAAACAGTGAACCCGCCTGAGGTGATCAGTGAGCTTTGGGAATGGATTCGGGATCCCCTGCCACCATCATCCGAAAGCAAGGACTTTGAGCTGATTCGCCGCGGCCTGAAGGTTTCCTTGTCTGAAACATGGTCGCCGCCGGAGGCATTTGAAGTTCTCCCCAGACCAGACCAGCAAAGGGTAAGGCGTCTCTCTAAAATCTTCTTTCAGGAACATAATCCTTTTATTCGCCATATAATTAGGCGGACCCGGGATTTTCTGGAAAACACCATAAACCCCCAGACAAACGAACCTTACCTGCAGACTATAAAAGTTCGTCTTTTTGGCGAAGATGACAAGGAGGTGATTACCCTGCCGCCGTTTCTAAGTGATGCCTATGAGGCTGCAGAGGAGTTCTGTTCCATTCTTGCCAGAAGACCCGGGCTGAATTCCGGGTTCATGAAAACAATTCTTCTGCGCCGTGTGGGAAGCACGATTGAAGCGGGCAGGCTGACGGCGATCAAGATGCTCGGGCCACCCCTTGAAAGAGACCAGGACGATGAGGAAGGGGAGGACGAAAGAGATGAAACACTGTCCTCCCTGTATCCTTTAACCAAGGAAGAACGATTTGCTTTGACCAGGTTTCTGAAAATCCTCGACGAAAACAGGGATGAAGACCCGAAGCTGCGGCAGGTGGAAACCATCCTTTCCTCGGGCGTGCCTGTTACGGGCGGCTGGTTGTCCTTTGGGTGTATCATCTTCAGCCAATACTACGGCTCCGTCTTTTGGCTGGGGCAGAGGTTGTCCAAACGTTTGCCGGGTGAAACTATTGCTATTTATGCCAATATTTCCGGTTCCGGGATCATCCAAAACGGCGTTTTTCAGCGGATAAACCGGGATGAGATCAAAAGGCGAATCAGTGCAGGCGAACTGCGGTTGGTCATCGGCACAGATGCCGCCTCCGAGGGGCTCAATCTCCAACGGCTGGGATCGCTAATCAATCTGGACCTTCCCTGGAACCCCACCCGCCTTGAGCAGCGCAAAGGCAGGATTCAGCGCATCGGCCAGGTACGCCCCGAAGTGTTGATTTACAACATGAGATATAAAGGATCTGTGGAGGACCGGGTTCATCAGCTCCTGTCAGAGCGGCTCGCAAATATCCGGAATATGTTCGGCCAGATCCCCGACACACTGGAAGATGTCTGGGTATGGGCGGCCCTCCGCGAAGAAGAACTGGCAAAGCAGGTTATTGATGAGGTTCCCCGGCGCCATCCTTTTGAGATGAAATACGACCGCATCGAAAACGTGGAATGGGAATCCTGCAGCAGGGTGCTGGATTCGTTGAGTCAGATAGATTTGTTACAGAAGGGTTGGTGAACTGTAAAATTGCCCTATTGCCGGACAGCAGGTATATCCGTATAGCTTCCTGATATCCACATTTGACAAGTGTTAGCGTAAGATGTAGATTTCACCTGGTAATCCTTAAAGAATTAGATCCGTATAACGGCCTGAAATCAATGATCCTCACCCCTGGGTGATATCAGTCACAAACTCGGCGCTTTTGCATCCTGCAACCCGTGCGGTATGCATAACACGTTGCGCTTTCTTCTTGACAGACAAGCACCCTGTTAATTATCCTTAACCATTATCGTATAATTCTCTTTTCTCTTGACACGTCAGTTTTCTTTTCATATATGTGATTAGTTTTTCAACCCAAGAAGGATGTGAAAGTATGCCCTCCCTTGAATTAGATGGCGTTTCTATAGTTTTGTTGGGCTTGTTTAATCCGGCTATATTTCAACCAATGTGGTTTAAAGCACACGGGTTAATCCGTGGTGATGAAGCCGAATCGGCACAAAAAATCACGGTAATATCTCCCGAGATAAGTCAGTTCAAGATTGGGGAATTTATGATGGAGGTATGGCGTGAGCGCTTTATGGCCAGCACAAATGATGCAACCTTATTTCAACCACTTAGGGACTTAGTAATAGGAGCATTCTCTTTGTTAGAGCATACCCCCATAAAAGCGATAGGTATAAATCGCACTATGCATTTCTCAATTGCTGATATAGACACACTTAACCGCTTTGGTGATTTTCTCGCTCCTAAGGATTCTTGGAAGGAGCTAATGGATACTCCCGGCTTAGCAGTTATGATCATGAAATATCCACGCGCTAACCCAGAGGGAGAAATTAACGTAAGAATCGAGGCGTCACAAAAAGTCATACCAGGGGTGTATTTTGACGTAAACAATCATTATGAATTGAAAAAAGAAGAAACAGAAGTAGAAGGCACTATGAAAGCCATTAATGTACTGAAAGACAATTGGGAACCAGGATTGCTATTTTCTTTGAAGATAGCCGAACATTTACTGGGAAAGGATTACTGATGTATTCGCCGGAAGAGGTCCGCTTCGACCCAAGACAAGTAAGCGAGGAAACGCAGTCGCAGCGGCAAGATGAGAGAGGAAAAGACACTGATCGTAATGTTTTGTGGTTAGGCCCTCCCCCCTTTGCTTTACATAAACGTACTGAAAGCTCGTCGATATCATTGGTCACTGGACAGAAAGAGCCAGATACGACATTGCCTGATAGAATTGTAGTTAGGCTACTTTTTCCACCACCGACGCACCGGTTTAAGTTGTTGCAACAATGGGAAGGAGAATTGATCGAAATAAAAAATGAGGAGTGTACAGCGATCTTGCGAGATATGAGTCATCCGGAGAATCCTATAGAAGAAATTACTTTCTCTGTAGCGGAAATCTCACCTTCAGATATTAGTCTCGCTGTCCCTGGCTCAATTTTCTATCTATCCATTGGTTACTATGATCGAATTGATGGCCAGCGGTTACGGGCTGCATCTATTCGTTTCCGCCGGCTTCCTGAATGGACAATGAGTGATTTTAAGAGGGCTGAAGAAGAAGCAGAAAAAATAAAAGGAATTTTCGGGTTAACAAAGGAAATCCGCTCTGTTGAAAGATATTGAAATATCATTTTTTGGCCCAGGCATCGGTGAATGTATCGTCAGTCACTTAGGCAATAACCAATGGATGATTGTTGATTCATGCCTTGACCCCTCAACGCGAGCCCCCATTGCCCTTCAATATTTGAACCAAAAAGGTGTTAATGTCGCGACCGACGTTAAGCTTTTCCTTATAAGCCATTGGCATGATGATCATATCAGTGGTGCATCTGAAGTTTTACGTGCATGTAAATCCGCAAAATTTGTATGTTCCGCTGCTCTCCGTTGCAACGAGTTTGTTACTCTTGTATCAAGATATCAAAGTAGATCAATGATGATTAGTTCTGGTGTTGACGAATTTGCAAAAGTAAACCACATACCGGCTAAAGCCGGTAGCTTTGACGTCGGCTGGAAGCC
>JASEGZ010000024.1 GCA_030018935.1 Syntrophales bacterium | reverse complement strand
CCAATGTTGAGCTGAGCCTGCGGCTCAGCTCAACATTCGTAAAAGTTCATCTTTATCCCTATTACTTCTCCTTTCAGGGAGAGGAAACTGTGACGGGGGGTATGTTCTGCGGACCCTGTCCTGAAGGCGAGAAACTTCACTTTTACGAAACCATCAATAGTTGAAAAAATGGAGGTACTTAATGGACAAGAGAGGCATTCTTGCCATCGTTCTCTCACTGGTTGTGCTTTTCATTTACCAGACATTTTTTGTGAAACACCCCTCTGTCCCAAAACAACCGGAATCTGTGCAAGAAGAAGTAGCGGTTGAAAAGCTCAACAGCAACAGAGTCGCTGTTGAACGGGAAAGGAAGATTCAAACTAAAACTATTTTCTCCCCTCAAGGTGCTTTGGGGGAAAAAGATATCCCTGTGGATACACCCCTATACACGGCCACCTTTACCACCAAGGGGGGGGGGCTCAAGTCCTTTAAACTGAAATGCTACCGTAAGACCATCAACAAGAATTCTGAACTCATTGAACTGGTAGAGGTACGGGACGCAATGCCCCACCCACTTACCATCTCCTTTCCAGATTCAAGCATTGACATACCTTCCGAGGGAATATACGAGGCAAATGTAGATTCAATAAAGATGACAAAAACAACGGATACCCGTTCCCTGATTTTTTCCCAGTCATACCCCTATGAGATAAAGGTGGAAAAGATCTTTACCTTTTACCCGGGAAGATACACCGTTGATCTTGAGGTAAGGGTTTACAACTTATCAACAGACCCTTTAAACCAGAATGCCTGCCTGAGCTGGTATCAATTTGTCGATCCGCAAGCAGAGACAGACAGTTACAGCCACAAAGGCCCTATCTCTTTTGTGGCAAAAGGTGTTGAACGCCAGGATGTTGAGAAACTTGATGCAGCCAAACTACTCGGCCCCGATGTATCCTGGGGCGGGTTTGAAAGCAAGTACTTCCTCGCCGCCATGATTCCCCAGAACCCCTCCATCACCAGCCTTTCCCTTTCTAAAGACGTCCGGAACATGGTTTCCATCAGCCTGAAAGGCCCTAAAAATCTCATCCCTACTGGCCAGGTTGACTCATTCAACTATTCGTTGTACCTGGGTCCCAAGGACTATAGTATTCTCAAGGCACAGGGAACAGGCCTTGAAAACGCCATTGATTTCGGTTCCTGGTTAAAGTGGCTGGCCATGCCCCTGCTTGTGACCCTTAAATTTTTACATGATGGGTATGTTCACAATTACGGTATCGCCATTATCATCCTGACCGTCCTGATCAAGATCATCTTCTGGCCCCTGGGAAATAAAAGTTACAAGTCCATGAAGGAAATGCAGAAACTTCAGCCAAAGATTATCGAGCTACGGGAAAAGTACAAGAATGATAAGGCAAGGCTCAGCCAGGAAACAATGGTAATGTACAAGGCCCACAAGGTAAACCCCCTGGGTGGTTGTCTCCCCATGGTAATTCAAATTCCTGTTTTTTTTGGTCTCTATAAGGCCCTCCTCTATGCGATTGAACTGCGTCATTCCCCGTTTATCTGGTGGATAAAGGATCTGTCGGCAAAGGACCCTTACTACATTACACCCATTATTATGGGGGCGACAATGTTCCTCCAGCAAAAAATGACCCCGCCGGCGGGTGACCCGATGCAGGCAAAAATCATGTTATGGATGCCTGTGATCTTTACATTTCTTTTTTTAAATTTCCCCTCAGGATTGGTTATATACTGGCTATTTAACAATATTATCAGCATTGGCCAGCAGTACTACATCAATAAACGGTTATAATAAGGTGAGGTAAAAAGACTATGGAAACTTTAGAAATCGAAGGAAAAACCATTGACAAAGCCATAGAAAAGGCATGTTATGAATTTGACGTACCGAGGGAAAAGCTCAATATTGAAATTATTTCTGAAGGTACCAGCGGTTTTCTCGGCTTGGGCTCTAAAAGAGCAAAGGTCAGGGCAAGTATAATGTCCCTTGATGCAACACTCAATGCATCCCTTGAACAACCACAGAAGATGATCCAGAAAGGCTTCGGTTCAGGCTCTGGAGAATCTATTAAAACCGAAGAACCGTGTGAATCAGTTGGCATCAGGGCCAAAAGGTTCCTGGAGGGCATCCTTTTTAGGATGAACCTTTCCTGTCCCGTAAACGTTGAGGAAACGTCAGAGACGGTTGTCCTTAATATCAAAGGTGACGGAGGTGGACTGCTCATTGGAAAAAGGGGGCAGAATCTGGATGCCATCCAGTATATCGTGAACAGGGCAGTGAATAAGACGGCAAATGTCTTGAAAAAGATTATCGTTGATACAGAAGAGTACAGAAAGAGAAGGGAAGATGCACTTATCGCTATGGCTGAGAGATTCGGGGAGAAGGTTAAAAAAACAAAAAAAGCGGTGACGGTGGGCCATATGAATGCCCGTGACCGCCGTATCATCCATCTGACCCTGCAAAACGACGAATTACTGACAACTAAAAGTCGGGGCGAAGGTGAATACAGAAAGATAATTATCATGCCAGCCAAAAAGGAGTAGGGTGACACTCCGAGGCACCATAGCGGCCATTGCTACCCCTGTGGGTGTGGGGGGACTCGGCATTATACGGGTCAGTGGTCCAAGATCAGAAGAGATCGCCCGACTACTTTTCAAACCCCGGAGGCAGGCGGACAATCTTATGACACACCACCTCTATCACGGAGACATCATCTCACCTGAAACGGGCGCTACCCTCGACGAGGTTCTGATCGCCCTCATGAGAAAACCCCATTCCTATACCGGCGAGGATACGCTGGAGATAAGCTGTCACGGTGGGCCGTTGATCCTGCAGGTCGTATTGAGTGAAGTCATCAGGGCAGGGGCCCGCCTGGCAGAACCCGGGGAATTCACGAGACGGGCCTTTTTAAACAACCGCTTAGATCTGTCACAGGCGGAAGCAGTTGCTGATATGATCACGGCAAAGACGGACAGGGGTCTCGAAGTAGCCGTATCACATCTCAAGGGGGAATTAGCGAAAAAAATCGAGTCCTTGCGAACATCAATCATTGACGTTCTTGCCATTCTTGAGACCTCCATTGATTTTTCTGAAGAAGATGCGGATAGCGAGCAAAACCATGAACCTGTTGGAAGAATTCAAGCTATTGTAGATGACCTGCACGCAGTTCTGGCGACATACGAGCAGGGAAAGATTTACAGGTACGGGATCAACGCTGTGATCACGGGAAAACCAAATGCAGGAAAATCAAGTCTTCTCAATCGTCTCCTCGGAGAGAAACGGGCCATCGTGACCCCCATCCCGGGAACAACGAGGGATTTTATCGAGGAATTTATTAACATCGAAGGGATACCGGTAAGGCTTACCGATACAGCCGGGATCAGACATCCGGAAAATATCATTGAACGGGAAGGTATCGCCCTCGTCCGGGAAAAACTCTCCTCGGCAGATCTGGTGATCATCGTCCTTGACGGTAGTGAAGAGTTAACAGAAGAAGACATAGAGATTATTGAAGAAAACAGGTTAAGGAAGACGGTACTGGTTATCAACAAGACAGATCTACCCCATTTGATCAACATACAGGAAGTTCATCGTCTCATCCCTGATCTGCACCCTTTATGGATCTCGGCAAAATACGGTGATGGCATCCCCGCCTTGAAAGAATGCATTTACACCCTCTGCATGAAACAAACTGACGATCGTCAGTCAACAACGATGATTACCAATATCCGCCATAAGATGGCGGTGGAAAAAGCAGCCATTCTTTTATCACAGGCTAAGGATGGTATCGTGGATGGTCTTTCTCCAGAATTTCCCGCTTTAGACATCCGGGAAGCACTCGATAGTCTGGGTGAAATCGTCGGAAAGATGATCAACGAGGAGGTATTGGACAGGATATTTTCGACCTTCTGTATCGGCAAGTAACACCAACATCAGTCGTCAGTCATACGTCTTTTGACTTATGACTTACGACTTACGACATAAGACAGTATAAAGGATTGAAAGATGGGTCAGTACATCCATCAAAAATTTGGGGCAGAGGTCCAGTTCATTGCGGGGTATTACACCATTCTCGAGGAGGGACGGATGGGCCACGGAGGAAAAGAATTTCTCTATGCGGTGGGTATGGCGATTGTAGACAATGCCTGTTGTGGAAGGGGGGGATGCCGATTCCTTCATGTTCCGGGCTACATTGTTTCCTGGAAAGAAAAAGAGAGCGCAGACGGCCTTCCTGTCAGCGAGGTCGAGCCCATCTGTAACGAAACGGACCAGAGAGAAATCAGGAACCTTTTAGAGGATGATTTTCCCCATGCGCAGGTCATTTTTCTATAACCCATACGGTAAGCACTCAGCCGTCAGCAATCAGCGATCAGTAAGACAAGTCAAAAAAATCTTACGTATGAGAAAGCTTGTCTTAGGGGTAAGGGGCGTATTGCAACACGCCCCTACCCCTTGTATCTTCCTGTTTTAGCTGAAAACTGAGGGCTGATAGCTGAACGCTTACAAATAACTAAAGCCGGAGGTAAGGGTACGATGTGGAAGACAATTCTTTTTTTTCTCTTGATAATTGTTGTGTATATACCGGATGGTATATGTGAAGAAAAATGCGTGAATACTGAGGGGGAAGCTGTCATTGTCAACAACGATATCCCCTCTGCGAAGATGGAAGCCATTGCGAGGGCCAAATGGTCCGCCATCGAGCAGGTGGTAGGTACACAGGTCAAGGCGGAGAGTTTTGTTCAGAACTTTACCCTTGTGGAAGATGTCATCAAGACTCAGGTCGGCGGGGCGGTAAAGAGGTTTCAGATATTAAATCAGGAAGACAAAACGGATACATATCTGGTAAAAATCAAAGCCTGTGTTGAATCGTCAAAGGCAAAGGAAGCTGTGTCCACTCTGGCCCTCAACAATTCAATAGCCGTTTTCATCCCCGCCCGGAAACCCCGCGTAGCGAAAGGTGAGGATGAATACGAGGAAACCAATATCCTCTCAGAGACCCTGATCGGCAAACTGACCGAGCAAGATTACACGGTAGTGGATGTGGCCCCCACCCAGGCCATTGATGCCGCAGAGATTGAAAGGGCAGTAAAAACTGGAAGTACACTTGCCGTCAGAAGTATGATGTATAAATTTCTCTCCAATGTGATCATCATCGGCAAGATAAACTACACCGTCTCAACGAAGAAAGGGGAAGATGTCGGATACGGTATCGTCATGCCCTTCAACAATGTAACAGTCCGACTGACCTACCGAATTGTTGCCAAAAATAATAAAACGGGCAATATGGAAATCCTCACCGCGGGGACAGAGCAGGGTAAAGGCCTGGCAAACAACATTGAAGATGCGACCGCCGAGGGGCTGAAGGATTTAGCAGAGAAGCTGACTCCTGTCATTCTCGACAGGGTTGCCCAATATATCGAGGGTAATGTCAAGAAGGTAAGGATCAAAGTGGCTGACGTCACCGATCTGGATACAAATATGGACATCAAAGGAATTCTTCAGAACATCATCTGGGTAACGGAGGTGGAGGAAAAGGGGATGGGAGAGTTTATCGTCAGCTATCCGGAAAATACGCTTTATCTTGCCAACAGCATCAGGCAGAAGGGTCGTTTTAATATTGTTAACTTTACACCCTATTCAATAACATTACGATACCAGCGATAAGGAGGAAGGAAAGATGGATAAAAAATTAGCATTATCTGTTATGGCATTGTTCTTTATGACCGCTTGTGCAATCCCGATCAAGCACGACCCAACGGCATTTATGGTAGATACAGGTCCAAAAGAATCAATACCCCCTGTATGCAAGTCTGCCTACGAATCTGCCAAGATAAAGGTCGCCGTTGTCAATTTTACCAACAACTCCACCTTTGATTACGCCAGTGTTGTGCAGACAAACATTCAAGGCGCCGGTGAAAGAACCACAGTGGGGGGCGCCGCTGTTGGTGTCATCCCCGGAGCAGCAGGTATTGTCTGGGGTGAAAAGGAAAAAACAAAATTTCAGCAAGAGGCCCAGACAACACAGCGTCAAATCAATGCCAAGTTGAGTGAAAGCGTTGAAGATGGAGTCATGGATGAGCTTGTCAATATGGGGGGTGCAACGGTCTATACGAGAAAAGACATGGAAAAAATCATGACGGAGCACAAGTTCCAGCGTTCAGGGCTCGTAGATGAGGCGACACTGGCCAGGCTGGGAAAGCTGGCAGGTATAAAGTATATCGTCACCGGTTCCATCAACAATGTAAACCTCTCTTACAAAACCTATGAATCTGCCCGGAAGGGTCTGGAGAAAGGAGAAAGTTTTGCCGCTAAGCTGATTGGGTCAGCCATGGCAGCAGGCATGGAAACACAGGAAGGCTGGCATATGAATACCGACGTGGCAGTGAGAATCATTGACGTAGAAACGGGAGAAGTCCTCTTTTCCAAGGTTGTCGGCGGAAAACATATCATCGGCAAGATCCCCTATCCCAATTATGACGCCATCATCGGTGGTGTGAAGAAGGCGGCGGCAAAAGGACTGGAAGATATAAGACCGCAGCTTTCCAGGTGGTTCACGGTAAAAGGTTATATTGTTCAGACAAGATCCTCTGCAGACGGGAAACAGCGTAGCGCCTTGATCAATATCGGTGAAAAGCAGGGACTGAAAATGGGATCGGAACTATTTGTCTATACTTTCCAGGAAATAGCTGACCCCTTTGATGAGAGGAAAATATCATGCGATATAGTAAAACTACCGGTAACACTTAAGGTGACAGAACAACTTCAGGCTGACAAGGCGTGGGTCATGATCGAGGGAAAGCCTGACTGCATTCAGCGGGTAAAGGTTGGGCAACTTGTGGAGAGAAAAGCGATAGAGGGACAGAGTCTTCTCAAGAAGATGGGATATTGACCAACGGTAGGACAAGAGGTACGGCAGGGATGAATAACCGTCCCTGCCGTGTGTCCTCAGACCCCTTCCATCCCCTCAAGGAAGGCAAGTACGTTCTGTCCCAGGACCTGGTGGTTATACCCCCCTTCGAGGATAGCAAAGCAACCGCCCCTATTTTTTTCACTGGCCTGCCTGACAAGACGTCCCATCTCCCGGTAATCCTCCGTGGTGAGCAGACCTCCCCAATCCTCGATATGATTATCGAAACCGGCAGAGACACCGATGATATCAGCCTCTTCAGAAAAAAGGCGCTCCCTCACGTCTTTCAGATACGCATCCCGGTCAGCTGTAGAGGGATTATAAATCGTCACGTATCCCTTCCCTCCCAGGATATTTACCGTTCCGTCCCCGAAGTGAAGATCGAAATCGAGGACAAAGGCCCTTTTGATCTTGCCTTCCCGCTTTAGCTTTTCGAGGGCGATGGCCATGTTATTAAAATAACAGAACCCCCATGAACTGTCGGCGGAGGCATGATGCCCCGGCGGCCTGATCAGGGCAAAACAGGGTTCTTGCAAACCGATCCTAACAGCCTGAATCGCTCCTCCTGCCGCCATGGCTGCGATATCGTAGACGCCCTCTCTGACGACCCTGCCCATGTGGGATTTGGTGTGCACAGAAGCGATATCTTCCTCCCCGGCAGGAGTTGCCTCCACAAAAGTTACCCGGTCACGGATAACCTTCACAACGGCCTCTATCCGGCCATGTGCAGCCGCAGGATCGGAAGAGTATACCTGATTAAAGTCTTCGTGATAGACCACTTTCATGGTTATACCTCCTTGAAATTCTAAAGATTCGTTTCGTTTGTATTAAGGGGAGACGATTCTGAATTCAAACCTTGCCGTCATAAAGGGATCGGGATGAGCATTGAAAATCCTCTCGATGAACGTAACATGACCCTTCCTGTCAATCATCAGAACCAGGGAGGAGCGGGTCCCATATGTGGGACTGGATATGAATATGGGAGAAAGTATACGTTCCCATTCCAGTCCAACCCCTGTATCAGGAAGGCTCTCATCATCAGGCATCGAGCGATCAGTAAGGATATTGAAGATCTCTTCCGGCGAAGGTCCCTGTTCCCTGAAAAGGAGTGATCGCAGGGCTTCCTTGCCCTGTTCAACTTTCGGCCAGGGCGTATCGAGGAGGTGGTTAGAGAGACCGTACAGACCTGGCGACAATTCGAACATGCCATCTCTATTCGAAAAGTAATAGAGGTGGGAAAGATCTCCTGAGATCAGGCTGAAACTGTTGTACTGATCTGCACGGAAAGCTAAATTCTGCAGATACGTCAGTGGTTCTTCACGACCACGGAGAAAATCGCTGACCAGCCATCCACGGGAAGGGACATCATCTTTCACTGAAGCCGGATCACGATAGTTGGTCAGTGCGGCTATTCGTCCCTTTTTCGTGATACCAAACCACGTCCCTCCTTCCCTCAAATCCCTGCCGGCAAGCAGGTTTGGCGCATCACTCCAGAAAGCTGCCGGTGCTGAAGTTCTGTCATAATCCTCATCCCTGTTGGCTGCAAGGACAAGGGGATACCGGGGATGCATCCTGAATGAAAAAAGGAGCAGGCACATTCGTTTCTCCTTTCGTAAGCGTTCAGCTATCAGCCGTCAGCTTTCAGTAAAAAACACTTGTCTGACGCCTACCTCTTCCCCCCTTTTTTTCTGCTTTTTAATACACATCTACCCGATTGGCAAGTGCTTAGTTATTTCTCCAGTTGTAGGGTATCCACGGAAAAGTATGAAGAATCAAAAAAGTAATTGACTTAATGCCAGAAAGAAAGATATTAGAAGATAACTTTCGAAGGTCTCAATAAGAGATAAGAAAAAGAAAATGCTGGCGATAACCCGAAAATCACTTGCCTGTTCCCAATTTTTGTGATTATTACTATAGATGCATGGTCGAAAAAAGATTTTGAGCCCTTGTGAAGTCAATTTTCAAAGGTCTCGTCTTCTGAGCTACATGGAGTCCCAGTCTTGAAGAGTGGAAAGTTCCCATTCGTTGTTCCCCACTGGTTTCCTCCAGGGATTAAATCAATCGGAAAGGAGAGGTTAAATGGCAGACAGATCTAAAATTAATCATGAGTTTCCCCCCTTTACCTATGAGGTGGAGAGGGGCAAAATGCGGGAATTGGTTCAGGCAATAGGAGATGATAATCCGATCTTTCTGGACAAGGAGGCGGCAATAAAAGAGGGGTATAAGGACATCCCCGCTTTCCCCACTTTTGCTACTGTACCCATGAACTGGTCGAATACGCTGCTCAGTATCATCTCTGATTTAAAAATCAACTTTGCCATGGTCCTTCATGGAGAGGAAGGATATGAGTATCTTCAGGAGATATATCCCGGGGATGTCCTGACGGGGAAGATAAGGGTGGTTTCCATTGATGAGAAAGCCGGCAAATCCGGAAGCATGGACCTTGTTAAACTGGAAACCATGTATACGAATCAGAGAAATGAACCGGTCTTGAAGGCCAACGCACTTATTGTGGAGAGAAAGTGAGGGGACGATAATGGCAAAAGAACTTTATTTTCAGGATATCAACGTAAAGGATCAAATGCCCGTTTTAGTCAAGGGGCCGGTGAAACATATGCAACTGGTGAGATATGCCGGCGCTTCCGGTGATTTCAACCCCCTTCACGTTGACCCGGAGGTGGGCAAGGCGGTAGGGATCGGCGGTCAGATTGCCCATGGGATGCTGGTGATGGGGTTTGTAGGCCAGGCTCTTGCAGGCTGGATACCCAAGAAATACCTCCGCAAATTTAGCGTGCGTTTTGTCGGCATGACGAGGCTCAATGAGGTGGTTACCGTTACGGGTAAAGTGACGGACAAGAAACAGGAGAGCGGCAACAACATCATTCGCGGTGAAGTCTTTGCGAGGGATCAGAAAGAGGAACTGTTAATCGCCGGTTCTTTTGAGGCGCATCTCCCGGAGAAGAAGTAATATTCACAAAGTACCGAGCCATATGGTACAAGCTTTAAGGACAACCAAACAGACTACAAAAAAGGAGGATTTTGATATGGTAGGTATAACCTCGTACGGTGCCTATATTCCCAGGTATCGGATAGACAGAGGAATCGTTTACAAGGCCATGGGTTGGTTAAATCCTGGGACTTTCATGCCGGGAGAAAAAGCAGTAGCCAATTTTGATGAGGATAGTATAACCATGGCTGTGGCTGCAGGTATAAATTGCCTGCAAGGTATGGATCGTGGGAAAATAGATGCCCTCTATTTCGCCACCACCACTTCCCCATATAAAGAGAGACAGTCTGCCGAGATAATCGCCACCGCTTTTAATCTCCGCGCCGATATACGGACCGCAGACTTTACCGGCTCTATTAAATCCGGAACTACATCCCTGCTCTCAGCGCTCGATGCCCTGAAGGCAGGTTCCGCTAAGAACGCCATGGTATGCACTGCTGATTGCCGCATAGGCAAACCAGGAAGCGCCCAGGAGGAAATCTTCGGAGATGGCGCGGCAGCCTTAACTGTCGGCGAGGGTAACGTTATTGCCAGCTTTGTTGATTCCTGCTCGGTTTCCTACGATTTTGTGGACCACTGGAGAGCGGATGGGCAAACATTTGATCGCCAGTGGGAGGATAGGTTCATAAGAGATGTCGGTTACGCAAAGTTTATTATGGAAGCTATTTCCGGTCTGGCCAAGAAATGCAAATTAGATGTAAAAGATATAGCCAAGGTAGCCTATCCCTGTCTTTATGAAGGGGACCATAAAAGCATCGGGAAGAAATTAGGATTGAATCCCGAGCAGATACAGGATCACATGGTAAGTAACGTGGGCTATACCGGCACGGCCAGTCCGCTGATGATGTTAGTCGCCGCCCTTGAGGATGCCAAACCGGGCGATAACATTGTCGTTGCAAGCTTTGGCAACGGCAGTGATGCCCTGTTGTTTAAAGTAACCGATGAGATTGAGAAGGTAAAGGGTAAAAGGCGGGGGATTAAGAAACATCTTGCCATGAGACGAGAGTTGAAGAACTACGAAAAATTTATCAGTTTCCGCAATGTCCTCCCGGTAGACAAGGGGATCCGGGGAGAAATAATGGGTGCAACGGCCATTTCAGAGTTATGGAGGTCCCGTAGACAGATATTGGCTCTCTGCGGTTCAAGGTGTAAGGCTTGTGGCACTCCGCAATTTCCATCTCAGAAAATATGCGTTAACCCCGATTGCAAGACAATGGATCAGATGGAAGACTATCCTTTCTCGGATAAAAGGGGAACCCTGTTCACCTATACGGCTGACTTGTTGGCCTTTAGTCTAAACCCACCGGCAATTTACGGCTTTGTAGACTTTAAGGGAGGGGGAAGGTACTGGTTCGATATCACCGATGCCGATCAGGAAGCTGTCAAGGTTGATATGCCTGTCGAAATGAGTTTCCGTAAGAAATACGTTGATGAAGAGAAGGGTGTCCATGGTTACTTTTGGAAAGCGATACCTGTTCTAGAATAGAACGTGAGGGGAAATTTCGTGACCGATAACTCTACCGATAACTATTGAAAAGGAGGAAAAAATGGCGGAAGGTATAAAAGATAAGGTTGCCATCATTGGTATGGGGTGTACCAGGTTCGGTGAACGCTGGGATGCCGGATCAGAAGACCTGATGGTGGAAGCGTTTAAAGAAACCATCGAAGATGCAGGAATTGACAGGAAGGAAATTCAGGCCGCCTGGTTTGGGTCTTGCTTCGATAGTGTAAATGTGGGACTATCTGCAGCACCTCTGAGTCTGGCCTTGAAGTTACCTTTCCTTCCGGTAACGAGGGTGGAAAATTTCTGTGCCACCGGTTCGGAAGCGCTCCGTGGGGCTGCCTATGCGGTCGCTTCAGGGGCGTACGATATATGCCTGGCATTGGGTTGTGAAAAACTGAAGGATACTGGTTATGGTGGTCTCCCAGATATGGCTACAATGATGGGGGTAAAAAACAGGCTCATTATGCCGGGGTTGACGGCACCGGGTGGATTTGCCATGATGGCGACGAGATACTTTGCCAAGTACGGTATAGATCCTCAGGAAGGCAAAAAGATACTGGCAAAGATATCTATAAAAAGTCATAAAAACGGAGCAAAGAATCCGAAGGCCCACCTGAGAAGGGAGGTCACAGAAGAACAGGTATTGAAGGCCCCAATGATCGCTTGGCCCCTCGGTTTGTTTGACTGCTGCGGGGTAAGTGATGGGGCGGCGGCGGCGATCGTTTGCCGCGCCGATTTGGCCAAGAATTTCAGGCCCGACCCGGTCTATATCAAGGCCCTCCAGATCGCGATAAGTTCCGGAGAGGAATTGATGTACACCGATTGGGACGGCACCTATGTCAAAACAGCGGTCCATGCGGCTGCCAGGGCGTATAAGGAGGCGGGGATAAATAATCCCCGGGAAGAGATCAGCATGATGGAAGTCCATGATTGCTTTTCCATCACTGAGCTTGTGACCTACGAAGACCTGCAGATATCCCCGCGGGGTAAAGCGGGAAATGATGTGAGGGATGGGTTCTACGATCTGGACGGGAAGATCCCCTGTCAGCCTGATGGAGGCTTGAAGTGTTTCGGCCATCCCATCGGGGCCTCCGGTTTGAGGATGATGTATGAGATGTATAAGCAGCTTCAGGGAAAGGCGGGAGAAAGACAGATCAAGTATCCCAGGATCGGGCTTACCCATAATATGGGCGGGTTCCCCGCGATGAACCTGATCAGCGTCTGCATTGCCGGCCTTAAATAAAAAAAGCGTGAAACGGGTTAGAGATCTCTGAAAAGTAAATTTTCAGAGCTCTCTCCATGAAATTTCAGAGAATCGAAAATGACTCCTGCCTTAGAAGGGATAAAGATCCTGGACCTCTCCAGATTGCTGCCCTTTAATTACTGCACCTTGATGCTGGCCGATCTGGGGGCGGAAGTCCTGAAGATAGAGGAGCCCGGTATAGGGGACTACATGAGATGGCTGCCTCCCAAGTTGAAGAAGGAAAATGCCGTATTCTTAATGGCCAATCGCAACAAAAAGAGTATGACCTTAAACTTAAAGGATGAAAAGGCTAAGGAAATACTGCGCAAGCTGGTTAAAGAATATGACGTCCTTTTCGAGAGTTTTCGGCCCGGGGTGATGAAGAAACTGGGGGTGGGTTATGAAAACCTCAAAGAGATAAACCCCAGACTTATCTTCTGCTCCTCCACAGGTTACGGCCAGGACGGACCATACAGTAATAGACCGGGGCATGATATGAACTACATTAGTGTGGCCGGTATTCTGGAAGCCACGGGGCGGCATACAGGAGCCCCTGTCATTCCCGGGATTCCCATTGCCGATATGAGCATCGGAATATTTTCCGCCTTTTCCATTTTGGCAGGCATCATCTCCCGTAACAAAACGGGGAAAGGTCAGTATATAGAGCTATCCATGACTGACTGTATGGTATCTTACAATATGGTCAATATTGCCAACTATATCGCCAGTCAACAACCCCAAGGTTCAGAGATACTCGGCATAGCGGGAGAGACCCCCTGCTATAACGTGTTTAAGACAAAAGATGGGAAGTTCATCTCTCTGGGCAACATCGAGGATAAGTTCTGGCTCAATCTTTTAAAACTCATTGGTCGGGAGGATCTCTCTGCGTACCAGTATGCTACGGGAGAAAAGCAGAAAAAGGCTATGGATGAACTCAATAAGGTCTTTCTCACCAGGACAAGGAAAGAATGGCTTGATCTCCTGGAGGGAAAGGATACATGTTATGCCCCGGTTAATGATATAGAAGATATGATTGCTGATCCCCACGTCAAGCATCGGAAGATGCTTCTGAAGTCGGAGCATCCCGTAGAGGGAGAAATATTAACGGTCGGTTTCCCCTTCAAGTTTTCCGAAACACCGGCAACGATAAGAACCCCTTCGCCTGTCTTAGGCCAGCATACAGAAGAAATTCTCAGTGGTCTGGGGTATAAGAGTCAGGATATTGAAGAAATGAGAGAAAAGGGGGTTATCTGATCCCCCCTATGAATGTCTTCCGTATTGTCCTCATAAAAGTGCGATGAAGGCCGTCATGTTTTCCATCTTTTCCAGCGAGAGAATAGTCTCCTCCAGCCTTTTCGTTTTCTGGTCACCAAGAACGGGAACACAGAGGTCGGCACATTTGCTTTTTATCTTGACCCTTTTTACCTCAAGCTCCGGGACATCTTTCATGACATCGGAAAGGGCGGAATATTTCCTGCCCGCCGTTGTCTCTATTTCCACCCTGGCCTCGGCCGATACCGCCGGGATTTGTGAATCGCACTGTAAGGATATCTTCTTCATCAGCGCCTTCACTTCCGGATCGGCCACCTTATCATCTGTAAAGGCCTGCATCCCTGTGTTTCCCCGCAGGAGGGCATTGGCCACACAGTAAGGAATGCAAAACTTGCCTTCAAGACCCGTATTCGCATCTGTCATATGGGCCGCACTGAGCATCAGTTGGTTCACATGAACTGTTATTGATTTAATATCCGGGATAGATAAACCCTCTTTCTTAAAAATTGACAATGCGGCTTCGATCGGTGAGTGTGTGCCATGACAGGAGGCATGGTACTTCTGAGCCAGATTCTCCACTTCCCATGTCTTTCCGAGTGTCGAAAGTACGTTCTCATTTACCGCTCCCTTCATGGCCGCAAAAAATCCACCGGGTCCCTCAAGGATATCTTCGGCAGAGGTAAAACCATCACCGGCTAACAGGGAAGCCATCACCCCGACCTCCGACGCCCTGCCGGCATGGAAGGGTTTGCACATGGTGCCGAATACCCTCTTTAAGCCCGAAGCCTGCGTTCCCGCGATCCCCAGGGCATAAACTGTTTGTTGTTCGTCAAGCCCTAAGATGCGGGAGCATGCCGCGGCGGCGGCCAGGTGCCCTATGGTGGAGGTGGCATGCCATCCTGTCGCATAATGCTCGGGCCCGGCACAGGAGGCAACAGTAACCCCAACCTTGAGGCCGATGAGGTAGGCCGAAAGGAAATCGGCTCCACTTTTCCCCTTCCATTCACTGAGGGCAAGCAGCCCTGGAAAGAGGGTAACCGAAGGGTGCCCGAGGAAGGATAGCAAGCTATCGTCATAGTCCAGGGCATGCGATGCCGCTCCATTAACGAGCGCCGCCTGGGCCACGCTCTTCTTTATCCCGTAGCCCAAGATAGTCGCCTGTTCTTTTCCCCCCATAAGATCGGCATATTTAAGCAGCTTGGTTACCAAAGGCTCTTCTTTACCCGCCATCGTGACCC
Source organism: Syntrophales bacterium (assembly GCA_030018935.1). Classification (NCBI taxonomy): domain Bacteria; kingdom Pseudomonadati; phylum Thermodesulfobacteriota; class Syntrophia; order Syntrophales; species Syntrophales bacterium. Next base: position 14,980 of record JASEGZ010000024.1, on the reverse strand, counting down.
CAAACCAATCCATTAAGGCTATCTTAGAATGTTCGTAAGCCAGGGCCGGGATCTCCGGGGCATTTGTGTCCACGATAAATTTTGCCAGTCTTCTCGTCATTCCTATGGATTTGTCCTCCATGGCACCTCTCCTTCCTTTTGAAAATCAGGGGCAGGTTTCAAACCTGCCCCTAAACTTTTTCGGTACATCATCCGCTATACCGCTACAGCCGCTACTTCTTATGCCAGGGCAACCTGGCATCCGGATTGGACCAGAAAACGGCAAGGTAAAGGGAGACCATCAGGCCCCCCAAGGCGAAGATCCCCCACCACAGTAAGTTACATCCCTCCTCCGGCCAGGAGACTGACCCGATGTACACCCCGACGATGATATTGATCCATCCCCAGATGACATTTACCACCGCAGCCGACTGGGGACTGAAGGGTGTCATATGGCGCTTGCCGCATATCCCCTGAACCAGATGAGGTATCGCGTTGAAAAGGAAAAAACCAGAAACAAGAGCCCCTATTAACTTTAACATAAGTTGCCTCCTTAAAGAAAAAAGGTTGAAATCCCTCCTGGGGCCACAGGACCATCATCCCATTTACCAGGACTACTTGTCCAAGCGAACACCATATCTCTTCTTCAATTCTACCTTTGCTATCTTCCCGGAAGCGGTCATCGGCAGGGATTCCAGGAACTCAAACTGGGTCGGGTATTTGTACTTTGCCACTTTATCCTTGAGAAAGGCGATAACCTCTTCCGGGGTGAGACTCTGACCTTCCTTGGGTACAACAAATGCCTTGCCGGTCTCACCCCACCTTTCATCAGGCACACCGATAATAGAAACGTTGCTAATCTTCGGGTGCTCGGACAGGACCTTCTCTATTTCGGCAGGATAGACATTCTCTCCACCGCTCCTGTACATATCTTTCGCCCTGTCCACAATGTAAAAATAACCATCTTCATCCGTGTAGCCAAGATCTCCTGTATGCAGCACACCATTTACTATCGTCTCGGCAGTCTTTTCCGGCATATTCCAGTAACCCATCATGACATTGGGACCCCTCGCCACTATCTCACCGATCTCACGCGGAGGCAGCTTCCTCCCCTTCTCGTCTTCTATCCAGATCTCTGTGAAAAAGCCCGGCAGACCGATAGATCCCTGTTTCCTTTTTATATCTTCCTTAGGCAGGAACATCATGGCCGAGTTTTCCGTCTGACCGAAACCCTGTTGCATTCTAAGTCCTCTCTTCGCCAGTTCATCAAACAGGACCTGTGGCGTCCTCTCCCCTCCGCCAAGGACAGCCCTGACACTGCTGGTATCAACCTCGTTCAGTTTCCCTGTCTCCAGGACAAATCGCCACATCGTGGTAAGGGCAAGGACCACAGTAGCCCTGTATTTTCCAATATCTACGGCAAACTGCCCCGGATCAAACCCCTGCCTCATGATCATCGTTACCCCCCGGCACAGGCCGGGAGTAAAGCTGACAAAGAGACCCCCGGAATGGAACAGCGGTAACTGGGCGAGGAAGATATCGTCCTCTCTCATATCAGTATAGAACATGATTTGAAAGTTCTTAAAATAAGTCTGACTGTGGGAAACGAGAGCGCCCTTCGGATCGCCGGTAACACCGGAGGTGTAAATGATGGCCAAAGGATCATCCATGTTTACCGGTTCCTCCGGTTCCGGCTCATCGGCGGGATAGTTTTTCATCACCTCATCATAAGGGGCCGCCCATTCCGGACAGTTAGGACAACCGGGGGTAAGACTCTTTACCCAGAGGAACTTATCCTTTTCTACCATCACCCTGTTCCGGATAGGTTCAACGTATCTCATGAGTGCGTCGTGGAAGGCAAGCATTCGGGCACCACAGTTGTTGAGCTGATATTCAAGCTCAGGTCCCACTAGGCGGAAATTAAGGGGGACAAAGATGAGACCGAGCTTTGCCGCCGCAAAGTACAGATGGAGGAACTCAGGACAATTCAAAAGGAATACACAGACCCTGTCCCCTTTCTTGAGACCCAATTTCTGCAAATAATGGGCTGCCCGATTGGTTCCCTCGTTCAGCTTCCCATACGTGATCGGTGTATCTTCGTAAATCAATGCCGGCTTATTGCACGACAACTTAGCCCTCTTCTTTAGTATGTAACCGATATTCCAGTGCATGAAAAAAACCTCCTTTTTATGTCCTATGTCCTATGTCTTATATCTTATGACGTACGACTTATGACTTATGACTTACGACTGAAATTTCCTGACCCGGTTCAACGGTTACAACCCCAACAGCCGGCAGTTCCTTCTTCATTATCTGTTGGAAGGAAGAAGTATCCTGTTCTAAAATGGGAAATGTCTTGTAATGCATGGGAATAACCTTCCCTGTTCCCAGAAGCTTTGCTGCCATCGCCGCCTGTGCCGGGTCCATGGTAAAGACACTACCTATGGGGAGAAGGGCCAGATCAATTTTATAGAGCTCCCCTAAAATTTTCATCGAAGAGAATATCCCTGTGTCCCCGGCATGATAGATGGTATAACCGTTTTCGAGTTTAATGATATACCCTACGGGAGATGCCGTCTGTGAAGAATGGAAGGCCTGGGTCATTGTTACCGCAATGTCATCGAACTTTACGGTACCACCGATATTCATCCCCATGCCATAAACGATTTGCGCCTCCGGTATCTGTGCCTCCTGTTTCAGCCTCCCCACCGTCTCCGGAGCGCCGATCAGGACAGCGCCGGTGGCTTTAACAATACTCGCCGCATCTGCCACGTGGTCGAAGTGGTCATGAGTCACCAAAACAAAGTCGGCCTTTACAATCTCTTCAGGTTTACAGGGAGCAAGGGGATTTCCTGTCAGCCACGGATCTACAATTATTATCTTCCCCTTTTCAGAGGTGATCTGAAAGCCTGCATGTCCAAGAGATTTAACTTTCACGGCTGCCATAACGTCGTCCTCCTTTTTCACCTGAAATCCCCCCAGCCCCCCTTTTCCAAAGGGGGGTGAGGGGATTTTCATTGTCCTTTGTGTCTCTTTAAGACATAAATGTTTCATGAGTATTCACGACAGTCTATTCCCAATAACCTTAAACCTCTACGCCTTTTCAGGCAACATAATCAAAACGATACCCGCATTGCCTCTACCAAACGGGGGATAATCTGGCATAGATCGCCCACGATACCGTAATCGGCAGCCTGGAAGATAGGCGCATTGGGGTCTTTATTGATCGCCACGACAACCTTGGTATCTTTTATTCCCACCAGGTGATGCATAGCACCCGATATGCCCACCCCGATGTAAAGGCTGGGACGCACCGTTTTACCACTCTGACCGATCATCTGTCCCTCCAGATCAGCCCAACCTTCATCGCAAGGCGGTCTCGTGGCGCCAACACCCCCTCCGAGTACCTCGGCAAGTTCTTCCACTAACTTCCAATTTTCCTTACCGCCAACTCCATATCCACCGGCCACAACAACATCAGCGGACTCGAGAGGACGGGTTTTTACCTCTTCCCTGAAGGTCCCTACCACCTTTATGCTGAGATCCTCTTCCTTGAACTTCACGTCCACATTCACCGCTTCCGTCTTTCTACCTTTCTGCCTCTCTAACTTCTCGAAAAAGCCCGGCCGGGCAGTGGCCATCTGGGGATAGTGGTTGGGACAGATCACCGAAGCCATAACAGCACCGCCAAACCCCGGCACCTGACCCACAAACTGCCCCTTATCATCAACATCAAAACCAACACAATGAGCCGACAAACCCGTGTTAACCTTGGCTGCCACACGGGGAGCCAGATCAGCCCCTATGCTTGTCGCACCCATAATAAGTATATTAGGTTTATATTGCTGGATCATCTCCTGCATCAGCCTACCATAGGCATCGCTACGATAAACTTCGAGGAGAGGATTATCGGCAAGGTAAACTCTATCTGCCCCATACTCTCCTAATTCATCAACTAAAGGTTTAACCTTATGCCCCATGAGTACGGCCGCCAGTCCTTCCTGCTGCTTATCGGCTATCTTTCGGCCAATTCCCAGTAATTCCAGACCGACATCACTTAACTTCCCACCCCTCTGCTCGGCAAAAACCCAAACACCTTTATGCTCTTTCATTCCATGCCTCCTCTGCCTTATCCTTTGGGTAGTACATTCTCAGCCCGCAGCTTTTGTACCAACTGTCTGGCAACATCGGAAGGTTCCCCCTTCAATATCTCACCTTTCCGCTTCAACTCAATCGTGGTCACATCGGATACCTGCGTGGGGGAGCCGGAAAGTCCTATTTTTGTTTTATCCACTCCAATCTCGTCCGCCGACCAGCGGCTTATTTTCCTCTCCCGGAGCCATACTGTCCCCCATAAAGTGGGACAACGCGGCTCATTTATTCCCTTCTCCACGGCAAGCACCACAGGCTTCTTTACTTCCACATCTATAAAACCATACTCAATGTGGAACCTGGCCCTTAAGGTATCATCGTCAACTAACTCAATCCTGCTTACATGGGTAACATGCGGCATGTTCAGAAACTCAGCCACCTGAGGGCCGACCTGCCCGGTGCTTCCATCCAGACTTTCGTTTCCTAAGAAGACAATGTCGGCGCCTCCTAACTTCTTTATCCCCCAGGCAAGGGCATAAGCGGTAGCCAGGGTATCTGCTCCGGCAAAAGCCGGATCACTGAGAAGAACCGCCTCATCAGCGCCAAGAACTATCGCCCACTCCAGGATTTCCTCGGTGCCAGGAGGCCCCATGCTTATCGCCGTTACCTTTCCACCTCTCGCCTCTCTGATACGCAGGGCCTCTTCCAAGGCATTTTTATCCAATGGACCCAGGGCAATGGGAATCCCGGCACGGCGAAGGGTTTTAGTCTTCTTGTCAAGACTGACTTTATCCCAAAATCTCTGATCTGGAACCGGTTTCATACATACAACAGAATTTATTGGCTTCATCTGTCTCCCCCTTTACATAATGTAAAATCCGCTTTCTTCAGCTCCTCTGGCTCCCATAACGGGATTAGCTCCACTGACCGCCGCCTCACCAACGGTATCCTTCATAATTTCATCGGTGCCCCCAGCAGCGATCAAAAGGGGTGCCATTCTATAATATGCCTGGGGCATATACTCCACCATATCGCCAGCACCACCATGGATATGGACGGCATGGAGGGAGGCTCTCACTGCGGCCTGGGTGGCAAAGTACTTGGCCGCCGACTGCTCAAGCCTGGAACCCAATCCCTTATCCCGCAACCAGGCACACCGGTAGGTTAGAGAACGTGCTGCTGCTAAGTCAACGTACATCTCGGCAATACGATGCCTGATAGCCTGTAAATTATAGATTGGCTTGCCGAAGAGAACCCTTTCCTTGGCAAATCTCACCGAACAGCGACAACAGCCCAGGATACATCCCGTAAGACCGGCAGAGATACCCAGCCTCCCCACATCCCAGACCGCCATGAACACAGGTGTCAGCCCATGGCCAACTCCCGGCGGCACTAAATAACTCTCAGGGACCCTGACGTTATCAAATCTGATTGATGCGGAGTCACGCCCCGCCATTGATTCTTCCACACGTTCCACCTTATACCCGGGCATATCCTTCTCCACGATAAAGGCGGAGAGCGAACGTATCCCCCGTGTGGCCGGATCCTTCGGGTCACCGGTTTTCGCCAGCACCATGCCGAAGTCAGCCCTGTGACCTGCGCCGATGAAGCATTTCCTCCCATTTATGACCCAGTGGTCACCCTCTTTGCGGGCCGTGGTAGTGTAATTCAGTACATCAGAACCACCCTGGGCTTCATTAATAAACGGGGAAGCCTGTGCCTCACCTTTAAGGAACCGCGGCATCCATTTCTCTTTTACTTCTCCCCCGGTGGCCTTGGCAAATACATAGGCAAACCCTCGACACATGGATGCATACATGATAGGGTACGCAGCAAACAACTCTTCAGTCACTATCGCGTTTCCTACATACCCCAGACCTGTTCCCCCCTCCTGTCGGGGGACCAAGGCAAGATGGAAACCTGCTTCTGCCTCTTTCTTATTTAATTGCTGCAAAAAATCCTCATCCTCTTCTCTCAGCCTATCCCTGTAAGGGATAATCTCACGTTCGGCAAATTCCTGGGCTATCTTCCGCGCTATCTCCTGCTCATGGGTCACTTCGAATGGCATTTCTTACACCTCCCATTGTTATTTTGGTTTCAATCCACGTCCCGTACGGGGAGCGACAAAACGAGGCTTTAATGATGGTGGTAAGGTTCACACAACTCAATCAATATCCCATAGGTAGATTTAGGATGGATAAATGCTATCTTCCCATGGGCGCCGGGACGTGGCGCCTTATCAATCAGCGCGATACCCTTTTGCTCCAGTTCCTTTAACGCCGCCTCGATATTATCCACGGCCACAGCTACGTGATGTATTCCTTCCCCGGTCTTATCGATAAACTTACGCATAATATCCCCCACAGTTCCCGCAGGCGGCTCTTCCATGGGCGACATCAACTCAAACGAACTTTCCCCAATCTCCACAAAGGCCATTGCCGCTCCCATCTCTTCTTTCCTGGTGATGGGTGTCGCCGTAAGGCCGAGTACATCCCTGTAAAGAGAGATACCTTTCTCTATATCCTTTATGGCAATACCCAAATGCTCTATCCTCCCGATTTTCACTTCTTCACCTCCTCCTTATTATCGCACTGATTTTTTTATAATGTTATCACCTATTGCTGACATTGACATCCTGACACTTATTACATTACGAGAGCTTTGAAAAACTGAAAATTGGCGACGTTCCGGGCGAATCAAAGATTTTTTCGGGTGCCATGCCATCGCAGCGAAGCGCCCGCCAGGGCGACTGTTTGAAGGCGAAGCCTGAGTTTTGCCCTAACAGCGAAACTAAATGATGCATAATCGTCAAAAGATTTTGAGCCCTTGTGAAGTCAATTTTCAAAGGTCTCATTACATTCACTAATCAGGGATTTTATTTTTCAGGCTTAATGCGGTTAATTCCACAGCTTCGGCAAGGGCACAAATATCCTCATGCAATTTCTAAAATATGGGATACGGTACATCTATTGGTATAATCGTAACATGGCAATTATCTTTATGTCAAGCATTTTTGGGGACAAGAAGTTGGGTAGTAGTTATTCCTCGATTACGGGATGACCTGTGGGAGGCTAAAGATTCCCATTTTCCCCTTGCTTTGACGATTCCCTTCTGTCTTTTATGATAAATGACTTGATAATTATTCAAGACATCATTATATTGGTACAAGCGTTCAGCCGTCAGCGATCAGTAAGACAAGTCAAAACAAAATCTTAGGTACGAGAAAGCTTGTCTTAGAAGTTGTGAACTTCCCCTGGTATCTTTCTGTTTTCGCTGAAAACTGAAGGCTGATAGCTGAATGCTTACAGAGGATTTAAGTTTCCATGTATGAAGTAACGATAAAAAAATCGTTTTCTGCGGCTCACACCCTGAAGGAAATCGGTGGCAGATGTGAGGAACTCCATGGACATAACTTTGTCGTTGAGGTCTCTGTAACCGCCCCGGAACTGAACCGGCAAGGTCTGGCGATAGACTTCCGGGTATTAAAGAGGTGGACCGAGGAGATACTGGAAATGCTCGATCACAAATATCTCAATGACATCCCGTATTTTAAGGATCTGAACCCCTCAGCGGAAAATATTGCAAGATTTATCTACGACAGAATCGCGGAAAAGGTACATCTTCAGGAAATCAGGGTGTCACGGGTGACCGTGTGGGAATCGGAAGATGCAAGGGTCTCTTACGCCAGTGAGAAGTGATAATAAGGAGAAGAAAAAAATAGGTTTTCAACTTTTGCTGAGATGATGGTAAATGATTGATATTCAAAACGAGAAGGATGAGAGAAACATCGCCATCACAAAGGTTGGCGTTAAGGGGATCAAATATCCCGTCGTTGTCCTTGACCGTGTACAGGGCACGCAACCGGTAAACGCCACGATCAATATGTATGTTAATCTTCCCCATCACTTCAAGGGGACGCACATGAGTCGGTTTGTGGAAATCTTAAACGAGACACGGGGACAGATCAATATCAAGACCTTCCATATCATCCTGGAGAGGGTGAGAGAGAAACTACGAGCGGAATCGGCGCACATGGAGATTGAATTTCCCTACTTCGTTGAGAAAACCGCCCCCGTGTCGGAGGCCAAAAGTCTTATGGAGTATCGGTGTTCATTCTGGGGAAAGAATCACGAGAGCAAGACCGATCTTATGATCGGAGTGGTGGTGCCGGTCACTACCGTTTGCCCTTGTTCCCGGGAGATCAGCAACTGTGGTGCTCATAACCAACGAAGCATGGTAACGGTAAAGGTGAGATTCAAAAAGTTTTTCTGGATAGAGGATCTTATCAAGCTGGTGGAAGATTCGGCAAGTGGCGAGGTCTATTCCCTTTTAAAAAGGGTGGATGAGAAATATGTCACGGAAAAGGGATACGAAAATCCCATGTTTGTGGAGGATGTGGTAAGAAATGTGGCGGAAAAGTTGAAGGGGGATGGTAATTTTACCTGGTACAGTGTGGAGGCGGAGAATTTTGAGAGTATCCACAACCACAGCGCTTATGCCTATGTAGAGAAAGAATGAGTAAAACGGAAGCAACCGAGACAGAACAATTCTTTAATCTCTACCATCACGGATTCATCAGGGTGGCCGTCTGCATCCCCGAGGTGAAGGTAGCGGATACGTCTTTTAATGCCGCAGCTACGTTGAGACTGGCCGGGGAGGCTGCCGCCGACCATGCCATCCTTGCCCTCTTTCCGGAGATGGGGATCTCGGCCTATTCCAACGAAGATCTGTTTCACCAGGACGCCCTTCTTACAGGTGTCCTCGATGCCCTTGACCATATAGTCAGGGCGACCAGGGAACTAAATCTGATCCTGGTCATCGGCGCACCGTTACAGGTTGACTGCCGCCTCTTCAATTGCGGTATCGTTCTCTACCGGGGCCGTATCCTCGGTGTTGCCGTCAAAACCTATCTCCCCAACTACCGTGAATTCTATGAGGGACGTCAGTTCAGCCCTGCCGAAGAGGCCCTGTCAAAAACGGTTGCTCTTTGCGGACAGGAGGGCATTCCCTTCGGCACTGACATCATCTTTGCTGTGGGGAATATAAAAAATTTCCGGTTTTTTATCGAGATCTGCGAAGATGCCTGGGCGCCCATCCCCCCTTCGAGTTTTGCCGCTCTGGCGGGGGCAACGATCATCGGGAACCTTTCTGCATCCAATATTACCGTGGGAAAGTCAGAGTATCGTCACAGCTTAGTTGCCAACCAGTCTGCCCGCTGCTTATCGGCATACCTCTATGCCGCCGCCGGTCCGGGCGAATCCACTACTGATCTGGCTTGGGATGGTCATGCCATGATCTACGAAAACGGCAACCTCCTTGCAGAATCGGAGCGATTCCTGCAGAAACCCCAGGTGATCTATGCGGACGTGGACCTGGATCGTCTTGCCCAGGACAGGATGCGTCTGACCAGCTTTGGCCAGAATGCCCGCACCCACAGGGAGAGGCTGCTGGGCTTTCGGAGAGTTTCGTTTTCCGTTGATCTTCCTGAAGAACGGCTACTGCTCACCCGAGAACGCCCCCGTTTTCCCTATGTTCCCGTAGATCCCACCAGAAGGGACCAGCGTTGCTACGAGGCTTACAATATCCAGGTCCAGGGACTGACCCAGAGGTTGAAATCATCCGGCATACCAAACGTGGTACTCGGTATCTCAGGAGGACTGGACTCCACACAGGCCCTTATCGTTGCCACCCGGGCGATGGACCTCCTGAATCTACCGAGGGCCAACGTGAAGGCCTACACCATGCCCGGTTTCGCGACGACAGACAAAACCTACACCAATGCCCGGAGATTGATGGAGACCCTCGGTGTGGAGGCCAATGAACTCGACATCAGGCCGGCTTGCATGCAGATGCTCAAAGATATCGGTCACCCCTATGCGGCAGGTGAAAAACTCTATGATGTTACCTTCGAAAATGTCCAGGCGGGAGAACGCACCTCTCACCTGTTCCGGATTGCCAATATGAGAAGTGCCCTCGTCGTCGGCACCGGAGACTTAAGCGAACTGGCCCTCGGCTGGTGTACCTATGGCGTTGGTGACCACATGTCCCACTACAACGTCAATGTTAGCGTACCCAAGACACTGATCCAGCATCTGATCCGGTGGGTCGCTAAATCGGGGCAATTTTCGCCGGAGACGTCCGGGATTCTCCTCGACATCCTCGCCACGGAGATCAGCCCGGAGTTGATCCCGGGAAGAGATGGTGACCAGCCCGCTCAGAAGACCGAAGCGGTCATCGGCCCCTATGAGTTGCAGGACTTCAACAATTTCTATACCACGCGTTTTGGCTATCTTCCCACCAAGATTGCCTTTATGGCCTACTGTACGTGGGGAGATAAGACCCGTGGCCTCTGGCCGGATGTGCCGGAAGAGAAAAGACATGAATACACCATCGGAGAGATCAAGCGCTGGCTTAAGATTTATCTCCTTCGTTTCTTTAAACTCAGCCAGTACAAGCGTTCTTGCGTTCCCAACGGTCCGAAGGTCGGCTCGGGAGGTTCCCTCTCACCGCGAGGTGATTACAGGGCCCCGAGTGATAGCGAGGCCACGGTCTGGCTGGAAAATGCAGAGGAGATACCGGAAGTATAGTCATCAGTCGTAAGTCATAAGTCGTAAGTCGTAAGTCGTAAGTCGAAAGTCAAAAGTCAAAAATTTGAGGACGTATGACGTAAGACTGATGTTTTATGTCGTAAGTCATAAGATGGATAGATAATAACCATGAGAGGGGAAACTTATAGAGATTTTGACGCCACAGAACTTTTCTGCCCGAAGTGCAGAAGGGCTGTCCCGGTAAGAAAGAGACTCCTCCTCATCCTGTCCAATGGCGATAAATACGACTACATGTGTGCCTTCTGCGGAACGTCGGTGGGAGACAAAATGGTTTCCCAGCAGGACAATCTGAGGGTGATCATAAAGTAAGGATCAGGAGTCGTAAGTCATAAGTCATAAATTCGAGGACATATGACGTATGACGTACATGACGTATGACGTACGACATACGACAATTCAGTCTTCCTGCAGTTCTTTCAAGTCCACATAGTAATCAAGCGCTTCGGGATTCTTGAGGGCATCCCTGTTTTGCACGGCCTTACCCTCGATTGTCTTTTTCACCGAGAGTTCCACCTTTTTCATATTGAGGGTATAGGGTATCTCCGGTACGGCAATGATCTTTGCCGGTACGTGTCTGGGAGATGCACCCGTCCTGATCCGCCCTCTGATTTTGTCCTTGATTTCTTCCGTCAAATCAAAGCCTTCTGCCATCTGGACAAAGAGGACGATGCGGACATCGTTTTTCCAGTTCTGTCCCACCACAATGCTGTCCTGTACCTCCTCCATGTTTTCCACCTGCCGGTAGATCTCGGCGGTACCGATACGAACCCCGCCGGGATTCAGGGTAGCATCCGAGCGGCCGTAAATCACCACACCACCCCTTTCATTGATGAGGACATAGTCCCCATGCCTCCAGATGCCGGGGTACATCTCAAAATAGGCGGCCAGGTACTTCTTGTTATCCGGGTCATCCCAGAAATAGAGGGGCATGGAGGGAGAGGGGGCGGTACAGACGAGTTCCCCCTGTTGATTGATTACCGGTTTCCCCACTTCGTTCCACGCCTCCACTTTCATCCCCAGACCCCTGCACTGCAATTCCCCAGAGTAGACCGGCCCCATGGGGTTGCCGAGGGCAAAACAACCGTTAATATCCGATCCACCTGATATAGATGACAACTGAACATCCTGTTTTACTTCTCTGTAGATATAGGCAAAGCCCTCTTCGGAAAGGGGAGACCCCGTGGAAAGGATAGTTGTCAGAGGCGACAGGTCATACTCTTTACCGGGTTTTACACCTTCATTCATCAGGGCGGCGATATAACCTGCGCTGGTGCCGAAGATCGTTATCTTTTCGTCCTGGGCCATCTTCCAGAGGGCGCCGGGGTTGGGGTAGAAGGGACTGCCGTCGAAGAGAACCACCCTGGCACCCACGGCAAGGGCACTCACCACCCAGTTCCACATCATCCAGCCACAGGTGGTAAAGTAAAAGATGGTGTCCTCCCGTTTCAGATTCGTATGGAGCAGCAATTCCTTTAAATGGTTGATCAGGATACCGCCGGTGCCCTGCGCCATGCACTTGGGAAGGCCCGTGGTACCGGAGGTAAACATGATGTAGAGGGGATGGTCAAAGGGCAACTGCTCAAAGACAAGATTATCCGACGATGATTTGAAATCCTGATAATGGACGGCATTGGGTAGATTGCTGATATCGGGTTCTTTTTCTGTATACGGAACGACGACGACCTTCTCGATGGAGGGGAGTTCTTTAACAATACTGGCGATGCGCCCGAGGGAATCAAAGCTCTTACCTTTGAAGAAATAGCCGTTGGCAACAAAGAGGACCCTTGGCTTAATCTGGCCGAAACGATCGAGGACACCCTTGATCCCGAAATCAGGGGAACAGGAAGACCAGACAGCCCCCAGGCTCGTTGCGGCAAGCATGGCCACAACCGTCTCCGGTATGTTGGGCATGAAACAGGCTACGCGGTCCCCGGCCTTGACTCCGATCTCTCTCAAGCCTCTGGCTACCCTTGCCACTTCATCGTAAAGTTTTCCGTATGTCATCCTTACCGGATCATGATCCTCCCCCTTCCCGATAAGGGCCACAGAATCATCCCTTACACGGAGTAGATTCTCGGCAAAATTGAGGCGGGCTCCGGAAAACCACTTTGCCCCGGGCATCCGGGCCGGATTGTCAATAACCTGATCGTAGCCCCTGGAGGCCTTGATCTGCGCAAAATCCCACATGGAAGCCCAGAAATCAGGGATATTATCAATTGACCACCCATAGAGACCATTATAGTCGTTGAAATTTTGCTTGTATCTCTCATTGATAAATAACATGAAGCGATACATATTGCTGCTCTTGCTGCGCTTCTCCGAAGGCCTCCATAATAGCCTCGACATTTACAATCTCCTGCAACGGTCAATGATCATCGTGGGTTTTTTTCTTTTCCATAGCTTTTTTCAATTTCTCTCCTAAAACTCCCAGACCAGATGTAGTCGTTTCTTTTCTTTCATCTTCATACACGGGACTACATTCATCTGCCCCGGACGCCCCTTCCAGATAATCTCCGAGGAGAGATCGGCTATGAACATCCTCATGGCAGTAGGCACAGAGGTTTTCCCAGTTGCTCCCGTCCGGTGGATTGTTGTGATGGTTGCCATCTTTATGGTGAACTGTCAGCAAATGCCGACGGGCTTCGTCAAATTCCCTGCCGCAGCGGGCACATATCAAACCATAAAGATTCAGCGCCCGTTCCCGGTAATCTTCCCCTCGCAGGTCATGTTGCCCTTTCTTGATTTCCCGTACCACATCCTCCACTGATCTCGTTGTCTTGGGCCTTGCGGCCACGGTGTGGGTACGGACCCGTCCCCATTTATTCCCGTATGTTACCCTCGGCACACCTCTTACCTCAGTTGTCGGTTGACAGTTTTCAGCGATCAGTTGTTCTTTCCCTACTCCTGACCTCTGAGACCTGATCCCCTTGAACTGTTACGTCTATCCTCTCTGGGGGCAGAACGAAAAACATTCAGGAAAGCCCACGCACCTTTTAGAACGGCAGATAGAGTCACCAATGTCTTGAAAAAAGGGAGCCTTATCACGGTCTCCAAATTTCCGACGAGATCCAGTATACTCTGAATCTTTTTGATGGCGGATGACAGACCTTCAATGTGACTGTTTACCGTGTCCGTGGCACTGACGATATTTGATGTAATCTCTTCCAGATTTTGCAGGATGCCGGGTAAACTACGATTAAGCGTTTGGAGGGTTAGGGCAATGTTCTTTGCCATTCGCCAGAGTTGAAAAAGAAAAGGAATAGAAAAGGCAGCAATAATAAGAAATACTACATTTAAAATAACTAAACCGGTCTCCAGGCCCATAGGACTTCCCCTTTCGTTTTCCCTCAAGTTTCTATGACATCTTTTCTTTCTCCTCTTTAAAGGCTTCCATTCCGGCATCAACCGCCTTCTTTAGCCGACCTTTGCTATCCTGAAACGATTCTTTCCCACGTTCAGCAAGTTCGCTCGCCTTAGTTCCTATTTTTTCCACCTTTTCTTTTGCCGATAGCTGCAACTCCTTTGCGTGCTTGGCGGCTGTTTCGTAGGCCTTTTTACTCCTTTCCAGCGCCCGCTCATATTCCTCTTTTGTCTTTGCCATTATCTCCTCGGCTTTTCTGCCGATATCCTCGCGTGTTTCCTTTCCGCTCTTAGGAGCATAGAGGATACCTGCAATAGCGCCAACCAATCCACCTATTAGCAAACCCTTGATAAAATCGCCGCTTCTGCTGGACATAATATTGCCTCCTTAAGTTCGTTTTGGTGTACCATTACTTGGGCTGAAGACCGAAGGCTGAAGTATTCTAACAGCCTATCTACCTGAGTAGTTACTTTTAACATAAATAATTCGCAATTTCAAGGACCAAGATGCTTGGTATCCGTTGGTAAAAAAACTAAACCGAGCACTCAAGGTCTCGAATGCTCGGTCAGTTTTTTCTTCTACAGTTCTTTTGATATTACGGTGCTGTTGGAGCCGGAGCCTCAGGAGCCGGAGCCGGTGCCAGCATTGGCGCCGGTGCTTCAGTTACAGCTTCTTCCGGTTTTTGCTCTTCTTGCTTTTTGCAGCCAACTACTGCAAACGATAAGGCGACAAAGAAAAGCAGAGAAAAAATAACAGCAAAAATCTTTTTCATAAACACTTCCACCTCCTTTCAAAGATTCTTCTCTCTGGGGGATGATGTATTTATCATCCAGCATTGAGAAGAAACGATACGCTTTTTTTTCACCTTGTCAAGATAAATTTATCATTATGTTAGTAACACGTGATATGTCCGGTTTGTAGCACACAATCTGTCCGGTTT
>JASEGZ010000023.1:23392-30680 GCA_030018935.1 Syntrophales bacterium | reverse complement strand
AACAAACCGGACAGATTGTGTGCTACAAACCGGACATATCACGTGTTACTAACAGAAATTTTGCCTGCATTTGACTTGACACAGTAAAAGAATTATAATTACTACAAGCTATCAGCTGTCAGTAAGACAGGTCAAAACAAATTCAGGATGCAAAAGATAGAACAAACAAGCCGGTTAAACCATCCCAGGATTTATCGGTGTGGCAAAAAACGCATCGCCCTGTTCCTGGAGTTTCTGGAATTTATCAATGGAAATGGACGATACATTTATCCGGCTTGCCCTTGATGAGGCGAGGTTGGCCTATGAGAAAGGCGAGGTTCCTGTCGGTGCCGTGCTTACCCTTGGGGGGGAAGTCATGGCGAAGGCTCACAACAGTCCTATCTCAATGAGAGACCCCTCTGCCCATGCTGAGATGCTGACTATGCGTAAAGCAGCAGAGATAACGGGCAATTACCGCCTTGTAGGAACAACACTGTATGTCACACTGGAACCATGTATCATGTGTGCCGGGGCGATTATACAGGCCAGGATATCGAGGCTTGTCTTTGGTGCCAGTGATCCTAAAATGGGAGGAGTGGTTTCCCTATACAGGCTTCTTCATGACAGAAGACTGAATCATACGGTAGAGATTACAGAGGGTGTCCAGAGGGAGGCCTGTGCCGAAATTTTAAGTAGATTTTTTCGTGAAAAGAGAATAACATACTCTGATATCTCATTTCCATAAGAAAAGCTGGGGAGAGATACCGAAGTGGTCATAACGGGATCGACTCGAAATCGATTTGGGGGTCAAAAGCTCCCACGGGGGTTCGAATCCCCCTCTCTCCGCCATTAAGTATACAAATGGGGGTAATTGCTCAATAGGCCATGGATTATAGGTAAAAATGACCTGGAGAGATGTCCGAGCGGCTGAAGGAACGCGACTGGAAATCGCGTGTATGCCCACAAAGGTGTACCGGGGGTTCGAATCCCCCTCTCTCCGCCATGGATGTGCCTGATTTATTTGATAGCCGGGTCCCGTACAACGGAGGATTGTGAACCCCGTCAGGTCCGGAAGGAAGCAGCGGTAGCAAGACCAACGTGTGTTGCGGGTAAACCTGGCTATCATCTTGTAAGCGCTCAGCTATCAGCCTTCAGTTTTCAGCAAAAACAAAAAGGTACGAGGGGTTGCTGACGGCTGAACGCTTGCATCATCTTTACTGTGATTTTTACCGGTCTTGCATTAATCAGGAAGAGTTATGAAGTATATTGTTCTCGCTCGAAAATGGAGACCCCAGATCTTTGAAGATGTTGTGGGACAGGAACACGTAGTCAAGACCCTGAGAAACGCCATCATTCAGGACCGCATCGCCCACGCCTTCATCTTCAGTGGACCGCGGGGGATAGGCAAGACATCGGTGGCCCGCATCATGGCCAAGGCCCTGAATTGTGAAAAGGGACCAACGCCAACTCTTTGCAATGCATGTACCAATTGCCGGGAAATCACGGAAGGCATATCTATGGATGTCCGGGAGATAGATGGGGCATCCAACAGGGGTATAGATGAGATAAGAGAGCTACGGGAAAATGTTAAATTCTCTCCTGCATCGTCCCGCTATAAAATCTATATCATTGATGAAGTACACATGCTTACCCGCGAGGCATTCAATGCCCTCCTGAAGACCCTTGAGGAACCTCCATCGCATGTGATTTTTATATTTGCTACCACGGAAAGCCATAAAGTTCCGGCGACCATCCTTTCCCGATGTCAGTGCTTCGACTTCAGAAGGGTATCCCTCAAGCTGATCATGGGTAACTTGAAACGAATCGTCGAGGCAGAGGGCATCCGTATCAGCGAAACCAGCCTGACCTGGATTGCCGAAGCGGGTGATGGGAGTATCAGGGATGCCCAGAGTATCCTTGACCAGGTTGTATCCTATGCCGGTTTTACTATCAAAGAATCCGACGTGGAAGGACTTCTCGGCCGGACAGATAAACGCTTTCTTTTCATGCTTTCCGAGGCGGTGTTGGAGAGAAACGCAGCCAGATGCCTGGAGATAATTGATGAGGCATATTATGCCGGCCTCGATATGAAATACTTTTACCAAATGCTCCTCGGTCATTTCCGAAACTTGCTTTTCACCCGGATCGCCGGCAAGGCTCGAGCGCTACTCGATCTTACCGATGATGAAACGGCGAAACTGAAAGCCCAGACAGAAGGGGTCTCACAACAGACCCTGCAACGCCTGCTGGACATCCTGATGGCCGAAGAGGAGAACGTAAGAAAAAGCTACAATCCACGATTGAACCTCGAAGCAACCCTCCTCAGAATGGCTTACCTTGAACCGATGATGCCTATTGACGAGATCCTATTGAAGATGGAAGGCATCGAGAAGAGACTCTCAGCTACAAAACCATCTCAGGAGTTGTCCGGCATTTTTCAGGTGGAAACGGTCAGCCCCGGACCTGCTGGATACGAGGTCAGGGAAGTTAACCAGCCGGAGCAACTCTGGGAAGATTTCAAGAGCTTTGTAAAGAAACAGAGTTCCCCCCTCTGGTCCAAAATTGAGGCGGGGAAATTTTTAGGATACGAAGACAAACTTTTAAGAATAGGCTTTCTCAAAGACTATATCTTTTTTGATAACATTAATGAGAGTTCTCAAAAGGGACGTCTGACGGAGATGGCAAGGGAATTTTTCGGGGATGACGGGATCAAGGTCCATATCGAACTCCTTGAAAATCCCCCCGAATCCCCCCATACCCCCCTTTGGAAAAGGGGGGCTGGGGGGGATTTTAAAGGGGGGCTGGGGGGATTTTCAGATGAAAAGGGGCACAACAGCATTTCCCATAGTAACAGGACAAATGAGATCAAGCGGGACGCCCTGAACCATCCAATGTTGCAAAAGGTCATGGATACTTTTGCGGGCGCCGAAGTACGCGAAGTTATTCCCCGTTTGGATCATCAATAAAGTACTATCACAAAGACGGAGGAGGTAAGCCCACTGATGCAAAATTTCGGAAACATTATGAAGCAGGCCCAAAAGATTCAGGAAAAGTTAGCCCATCTTCAGGAGGAAATGGAAGCTAAGACTGTGGAGGCCATGGCCGGAGGGGGTATGGTAACCGTCGTGGTAAACGGAAGGTATGAGATCGTATCCCTGAAAATAGAAAAAGAGGTGGTTAATCCTGAAGATGTTGATATGCTTCAGGATCTGATAGCGGCTGCGGTGAATGAGGGCATCCGTAAGGCCCATGAGATGACCTCAGCAGAGATGGCAAAAATCACCGGGGGCATTAAGATACCTGGCTTGACGTAGAGGATATTTGCAAATGGCAGGATATCCACCTCCTGTAAAACGTCTTATCAAGGAGCTCGGAAGGTTTCCCGGAATTGGAGAAAAGACCGCTACGAGACTGGCTACCTTTATTCTTCGTGCCCCTCCCGACGAGGCAAGAATGCTTGCGGAAAGCATTATGGAAGTTAAAGAAAAGATCAAGTTTTGCCCCGTATGTTTTAATCTGACAGAGAGGGAGCTTTGTGAGATATGTACTGATCCCTCGAGGGACGGTGAAACTATATGTATTGTGGAGGAACCTGATTCACTCATTGCCATCGAGGAGAGCGGGAGTTTCCGGGGAACTTACCACGTCCTTCATGGAGTTCTGTCACCTCTCGATGGAATTGGACCGAAACGTCTCAGACTGCAGGAGCTCTTGGACAGGATAGGCCGTAACCGGGTCAGGGAACTCATCGTGGCCACCAATCCGAACGTCCAGGGGGAGGCAACCGCTCTACTAATTGCCAAACTGGTAAAAGAGAAAGACGTTAAAGTAACAAGGATAGCCCTCGGCGTACCTTTCGGTGGAGATCTCAAATACACGGACAGGAGAACCCTGGCAAAGTCTATGGAATTCCGCCGGGGGATGAAGGACTCCTGATGCAGGTTTTCAAATAATAATTGACAGGAAAAAGCAATTATTATAATGACGACCTTCTAATTCTGTCGAGTATGAATCCAATCTGGGAGGTTGTCCGATGATAGAGGTAAGATGGCATGGAAGAGGAGGACAGGGAGCGGTAACTTCTGTGGAGATACTGGCCGTGGCTGCCATTGAGGAGGGAAAGTATGCTCAGGGTTTCCCGAGCTTTGGACCGGAGAGGAGAGGCGCCCCTGTAGCAGCGTTTAACCGGGTTGATGATAAACGGATAAAAATCAGGTCCGGTATCTACCACCCCGATGCGGTGGTTGTTCTCGATGAAAGCCTCATTGGCCTGGTCAATGTTGCCGAAGGGTTAAAACAGAATGGTGTCCTGATCATTAACACATCAAAGACAGCAAAAGAACTGGAAGAGGCCCTTCACTTTAAGGGGCGGATCGCCACCATTGATGCGACGGCAATAGCCTGGAAGGAGCTGGGCGTTCCGATCACCAATACCACCATGTTGGGAGCTTTGATTAAGGCAATCGGAATCGTGAAGATGGATTCCTTGAAATCACCCGTAGCGCACAGATTCGGCAGGCTCGCACAAAAGAACCTTACCGCCGCGAAGAGGGCCTATAACGAGATCAAGATCAAGTCGTAAGTCGTAAGTCATAAGTCATAAGTCATAAGTCATAAGTCATAAGTCATAAGTCTTGAAACTTGAGTCTTGAGAGAGGTGTAGTAATGACAGAGAAAAGGTGGCCGGAAAGATGGCAGGAGGTCAATCCGGGATGTATGGTATTTACCCCGGGAAGTTCGCAAGAGTACCATACCGGGAGCTGGAGGGCGGGAAGAAAACCGGTATGGGATAAATCCAAGTGCATTAAATGTGGCGTCTGCTATATATTCTGCCCGGAAGGGTGTATTTTTGCAGATGAAGAGGGATACTTCGCGGGAGATCTCACTTACTGCAAAGGTTGTGGCATCTGTGCCCATGAATGCTTTCCGGAGGCCGTAACAATGGTTAACGAGGAGGGATAATAAGCATGTCCAGGCGGGTTGGTATGGAAGTGGCGATTGCCGCGGCGGAGGCAGTTGCCTTGTGCAATATTGATGTGGCGGCTGTATATCCCATCACTCCCAACACCCATGTAGCAGAGCATCTGGCGGAAATTGTCGCCGAGGGGAGAATTGATTCCGAGTTTATTACCGTCGAGTCCGAACATTCGGCCCTGAGCGCAGTGCTGGGCGCCGCGGGTACGGGGGCAAGGACCTTTACAGCTACCAGTTCCCAGGGATTGCTCTACATGCAGGAGGTCATGCCGATCGCCTCGGCCATGCGGCTTCCCGTGGTAATGGTAATCGCCAACCGGGCGCTGTCCGGTCCTCTTAATATATGGAATGATCACAGTGACATCATGTTGCAGAGAGATATGGGCTGGGTTTCACTATTTGCGGAAAACGGTCAGGAAGTGGTGGACATGCTCATTCAGGCCTTCAAAATTGCCGAACACAGAGAGGTCATGCTGCCTGTAAATGTCAACATGGATGGTTTCCAGCTTACACACATGGTTGAGCCGATCGAACTTCCCGATCAGGCGGAGGTGGACAGGTTCCTTTTAGAATATAAACCTTATGCCACGCTTCATCCTGACAGACCGATCACCATGGGGGCCTTCGCCATGCCGGAGATATTTACAGAGGTAATGAAGGCAAAAGATGTCGCCATTGTAAATGCAAAGAAAACCATATTAGAGGTATGGAAAGAATGGGAGAGTCTCTTCGGCCGCAAGTATGAGCCTGTAGCGGCTTATAAGACAGAAGGAGCCGAGGTGGTATTGCTCACCATGGGTTCCATGGGCGAGACAGCCGAGGTCGCCATTGATGAGTTGCGCAGAGAGGGTATATCTGCCGGATTGCTGAAGTTAAAGCTCTGGAGGCCTTTTCCCTTTAAAGAACTGAAGAAAGCCGTGAAAGGTGTCAAGGTTCTGGCCGTCACAGACAGGGCGGTCTCGTATGGGGGCCCGGGAGGTCCCGTCTGCGCCGAAATCAGATCCGCCCTATACGACGAGCCGGAGCGGCCTGTGATCGTTGATTATATTATCGGTCTCGGCGGACGCGATGTCTCGGTGGAAGATTTTATAACGATGGGGAAAAGGGCGCTGGAAGCGAAGATAAAAAAACCCCGGGAAGCATACAAATTTTATGGAGTGAGGGGAGAATGAAGAGAAAGTACCCCAAGGGTCTCGTAAAAAACATTAAGCTGGTGGATAGAGAGGAATATTTTTGTCCGGGGCACCGTGCCTGCCAGGGGTGCGGAGAAGCTCTTGCCGTGCGCTTGATGTGCAAAGCGCTGGGCAGAGATACGGTTATTGCCTGTCCCACAGGTTGTATAGAGATTTTTTCCACCCCGTACCCTACAACGGCATGGAAACTGCCCTGGATACATGTGGCATTCCCGAATGCTGCGGCGGTCGGTTCTGGCGTAGAGGCCGGCCTGAAGGTCCTGCGGCGTAAGGGAAAGATTCCCGATAGATATGTTAAAGCTGTGGCCATCGGAGGAGACGGCGGCACCGCTGACATCGGGATTCAAGCCCTGTCCGGAGCCATGGAAAGGGGACATGATATGCTCTACGTGTGCTTTGACAATGAGGCTTACATGAACACGGGCATTCAGCGTTCCAGCGCCACCCCCTTTGGGGCCTCAACAACTACGGCGCCTGCCGGGAAGGAAAGCATCGGCAATAAAACATGGAAGAAAAATCTTCCCGAAATCATGGTGGCCCACAACGTTTCCTATGTTGCCACGGCAACTAACAGCCACCCCATTGACTTCATGAATAAAGTAAAAAAAGCAAGAGAGGTAAAAGGGACTGCTTACATCCACTGTTTATCCGTATGCCCCACGGGATGGCGGGCGGCGCCGGAGTTATGCATCGAGCTGGGAAGGCTCGCCGTGGAAACAGGCGTTTTTCCCCTTTACGAGGTGGAAAACGGCAGATACAGATTCACAGAGATGCCGGGTGACCTTCGACCTGTCGAAGATTATCTGAAGGTCCAGGGGCGCTTCCGACATCTGACACCGGATCAGATTAAAACTATTCAGGACAGAGTAAACCTCGAATATAGAAAGTTGATGAACAAGGTGGAGCATCCACCGCCAGAGTTGTAAAAAAAACCGTGTTCCCCAGTAGCTCAGTCGGTAGAGCAGATGGCTGTTAACCATCGGGTCCGTGGTTCGAGTCCGCGCTGGGGAGCCAGATTTCAATCCGCCGACTTTGGCGGTTCCAATTTAATGCAAGACCCCGAAGGGCGAACCCTGGAACTTCAGAAGCAGAATCAGAATGCCTCCATTGTGTCCATTATAATGTGACATTTTCACGTTGCA
>JASEGZ010000023.1:0-23292 GCA_030018935.1 Syntrophales bacterium | reverse complement strand
GACATTTTCACGTTGCAGTAACAGAGAAAAAATCTTTCAATATCAACAATGACGAAAAAGATGATTAGTTATACTCTGCTGGTCATCATTATTCTTGTTGCTTTTCTTATCTATGGCCTTGTGAAAATAAGGCTTACCACCTCCATATCCCTTCCCAAACCGGATTCTGCGAAGAATGAGGACGTCCACCGGTTGTACGCACACGTGGAACACATAAGCACCCACATTGGTTCGAGAAGCATATTGGAATACACTAAATTAGAGGCAACAAAACGCTATATCGTATCTTGCCTCGAAAGTTTTGGGTATGTTCCCACGCTTCAAAACTATACCTATGGAGGGAAAGTATATAGCAATGTCATCGTTTCAATGAAAGGTGAGAAATATCCTGATGAAACGGTTATTATCGGTGCCCACTACGATACCGTTTTTGATACGCCCGGCGCCGATGACAACGCCAGTGCCGTTGCTATCCTGCTTGAGATGTGCCGGATATTAAAAGACTACTCACCGAAAAAGACACTAAAACTGATTTTTTTCGTTCTCGAAGAACCCCCCTTATTCAGATCGGAATATATGGGAAGCTATATATATGCTGCAGACGCAAAGGCAAGAAATGAGAATATCACCGCCATGCTTTCCCTCGAAATGCTGGGATATTATACCGACCAAAAAGGTGGGCAGATGTTTCCCCTTCCTCTGATGGGTCTTATGTATCCATCAACCCCTAATTTTATAGGCGTTGTGGGTAATCTGAAGTCGAAAAGACTGGTGGAGAGAGTTAAGAATTATTTACTGGAAGGTTCCAGCGTTCCCGTCGTATCGCTGTCAACATTTAGTTTTGTTCCCGGTGTCGACTTTTCTGACCACCGTTCATTCTGGAAAATGGGATATCCTGCCGTCATGATCACAGATACAGCTTTTTACCGAAATCCGAATTATCATTCTGAACGTGATACCATCAATACACTGAATTTCGATAAAATGTCTGACCTTCTGAAAGGATTGGTGCACGTCACCAAAGCCCTCACTTTCTAATATAGTATTCAATCCACTCCCGGTGAATGGAGATATCGCCTTCATCAAAATGGAACCCCTCCCTGTCCAAAAGGTGGACAATGGAGTTTGAGTGCAGGTCCATGCCGTGCACCTCGTATTTTCCGCTTTCCAGGAGCCGTTCACTGAGGGCGTCCCGATGGATGGAATGGAATTAGTGAGAAAGACAGGATCGAGGAAGGGTGACTGTAAGAGGCGCCCCTACAGATGGTGTCTCACAAAATCTATCGCATTTTTGAAGATGGCAAGACCCATCCCCTCCTCGGGGAGTTTTTCCCGGCTCCAGCGGGGATGATTGGTGTAGTGAAGATATGCCTCCGGGTGAGGCATCAGGCCGAAGATCCTCCCCGTTTCATTACAGATGCTGGCGATCCCGTCAACAGAACCGTTGGGGTTGGCAGGGTAATCCATCGTTGCCCCTTGATAATCCGCATGACTGTACTGGACAACAACATGCTGATCCCTGTGTAATCTTTTCCGCACTTGTTCGTTTTTTGTAATAAATTTTCCCTCGCCGTGCCTCACCGGCAGATAGATACCTTCCATATTTCGTGTGAAGACACAGGGCGAATTCCGGTTGACCGTAAGATACACCCACCGATCTTCGAACCTACCCGAATCGTTAAAGGTCAGGGTCACGGTTTGATCCCGGTAATCCCCGTCAAAACCGGGGAGCATCCCCAATTTGACCAGTAACTGAAAACCGTTGCAGACGCCAAGGATCAGTTTTCCCTCCTCAATGAACCGGGCAAACTGATTGTAGAGTTTTTCATTGTCCTTTGTGTCGCCATGCGACATGAATGTTTCTTTTTCCCCCTCGATTTTTGCATGCAGAATCCGGTTCGCCCCCGCCTTTGCCGCTCCGAGGTCATCTCCGTCGAGGAAGCCACCGGGGAGGTTGAGAAAGTGATAGTCGTCAAGGCTCTTCTCCCCGTGGAGCAGGGCGCTGATGTGGACAATATCCACCTCATCGGAGGCGGCCAGACGACAGGCATGGGCCATTTCCATCTCACAGTTCGTTCCGTACCCTGTGATGACGATTGATTTTACCTTTTTCAGCATCCCATTTCTCCCAAGTTGGAAGTTGGAAGTGCCCTAAAGTGCACTAAAGTTGGAAGTTAAAAAATTCATTTTAGTTCATTTTAGTTCACTTTAGGCACTTTAGCTCACTTTAGTAACTAATCGGAGGTGGACTTCAAGACGGAAATAAAGGCGCCCTGAGGTATGCTGACTGCTCCAATCATCTTCATCCGTTTCTTACCCTTTTTCTGTTTCTCGAGGAGCTTTCTCTTTCGTGTAATATCACCGCCATAACATTTTGCCGTTACATCTTTGCGGAATGGCGAGATGGTGGTCCGGGAGACGATTTCCCCGCCAATGGCCCCCTGAATGGCTATTTTAAACATATGCCGGGGAATTTCCTCCTTTAACCTTTCACAGGCCTGCAGACCGCGGGCGCGGGCACGGTCACGATGGGCGATCTGGGATAGGGCATCCACCTTTTCCCCGTTTATAAGGATATCGAGCAGCACGAGGTTGCTTTGCCGGTAATCAATGATGTCATAGTCAAAGGAACCGTAACCCTGGGTGACGGACTTGAAACGGTCATAGAAGTCGTAGATCATCTCGGCCAGCGGCATCTCATAGATCAACTCGGCCCGGCCCGGCCCCGGGTAATTCAGGATGGAGTTGACACCACGCTTTTCCATGCAGAGCTTCATGACTGCACCGACGTATCTTTCCGGCATCATCATGACGGCGCGGATATAGGGTTCTTCCGACTTCGCGATGGAAGCCGGATCGGGATAGCGGGCCGGGTTGTCCACATCCACCACAGCGCCATCTTTCAAGGTGAACCGGTAACGGACACTGGGGATGGACAGGATGAGGGAGAGACCATATTCCCTTTCCAGTCTTTCCTGGACTACCTCGAGGTGCAAAAGACCGAGAAATCCACACCGGAAGCCCTGACCGAGGGCTACAGAAGAATCCCTTTCATAAACGAAGGAGGCGTCATTGAGCTTGTACTTTTCGAGGGAAAGGGCAAGGTCCTCGTAGTCATCCGAAGCAACAGGATAGATGGAGGCAAAGACGACGGGTTTGATCTCCTTGAATCCGGGAAGAGGTCTCAGGCATGGCCGCTTATCAAGGGTAATCGTGTCCCCTGTACGGACGTCCGAGATTGTCTTTACACCGGCGATTATATATCCAACCTCACCTGCGGAAAGTTTGTCACGCCTGTTGCGGGAAAGCAGGAAACGCCCCACCTCCTCAACTTTGTAAACGGCATTGTTGGACATAAAACGGATGATATCGCCCGTTCTAACGGCGCCATCAAAGATGCGGCAGTGGATCACCGTGCCGCGAAAAGAATCGTACTTGGCATCAAAGATGAGGGCGGAAAGAGGGGCGTCCGGATCGCCCTTCGGGGGCGGGATTCTCTCGACGATAGCCTCCAGGATATCTTCGATTCCCGTCCCTTCTTTGGCGGAACATTTCAAATGACTGTCGGGGTCCAATCCCAACTCCGATTCGATCTGCGCCATTACCCTCTCCACATCGGCGGAGGAGAGGTCAATCTTATTGATGACGGGGATGATTTCGAGGTTATGTTCCATGGCCAAGTAGAGGTTGGCCAGGGTTTGCGCCTGCACGCCCTGGGCGGCATCTATCAGGAGAAGAACGCCTTCACAGGAGGCCAGGGAGCGCGACACTTCATAAGAAAAATCCACATGGCCCGGTGTATCAATCAGATCGAGGGTATACTCTTTTCCGTTCCTGGCCCGATAGGGAAGGGCAATCGCCTGACTCTTTATCGTGATCCCCCGTTCACGCTCGATATCCATCGTATCAAGAATTTGATCCTTGAAGGTACGTTCATCGCACACACCGGTGTACTGGATCAACCGATCGGCGAGGGTTGATTTCCCGTGGTCAATATGAGCAATGATACTGAAATTACGTATATTTTCCATAAAAACATTGTAACTACTCAGGTCCAAAGGCACAGAGCACCAAAGGCACAAAGTCAAAAGATATGAAACATTCATGAGCCATTGGCTCGCAAAGAATGATGAAAATTACAGTCAGGACAGCCTCCTACCATGGATGGTGATCTTATAAACCAGTAGGACAGGCGTCTCGCCTGTCAAAGGGACATTTTCAGATGAAAAGAATGAGTTGCTTAAGTTCCTATAAGATATTTACAAAGCGGTATTTGGACAGGTTGTGTCCTGCATTCTGCTTGTATTCCTTTGAACTTTGTGCCTATGTGCCTTTGCCCCTTTGTGCCTGAATAGTTACCCCCTGCTTAAATATTTACGCCAATTTCCGGAGGAGATCCTCAGAGACTTCTCTGACACCCGGCAGACCATCCACCTCGATTACCTTTACCTTTTCCTTGAAGTAATTTATCGCCGCCATCGTTCCTGTTTTTGTGTCGTAATAGATATTATGCCTCTTATCAATGGCAACCTCATCCTGGTCATCAGCGCGGGCCAAAAGCTCTTCACAACCACAAACCCGGCATACCATCTTTCCATCCTTCTCGGCCGGCTTGATGGCATCAATATAGATATTGTTGGGATGGTTATTGTCAGTGGCACACAGTCTTCTTCCCATAATCCTTTTCTTGGCGGTATCCCTGTCAAGGACAATCTCAATCACATAGTCGAGCTTCATCTTCTCTTCTTCGAGAGCCTTCCAAAGCGCCTCTGCCTGAGCCAGATTCCTTGGAAAGCCGTCTAAAAGCCATCCGTTTTTGCAGTCATCTTCTTTAAGGCGGGCCAAGAGCATGGGAACGGTAATACTGTCGGGAACCAGTTCTCCCCGGTCAATATAGGTCTTTGCCTTCTTTCCCAGCTCGGTTCCTCCGGAGATATTATTTCTGAAGATCACGCCTGTTTCTATATGGGGCGCCCCATACCTTTTTTGCACAATCGCTCCCTGCGTACCTTTGCCACTTCCGTTAGGTCCGAAAATTAAAATATTCACCCTTTAAACTCCTTTCACAAAGCACTTGAGCTGTCCCTATATAAACAATTACCCTTCTTTTGGCAACGGCAAACTTCACCTCTTGAGCAATTTTGTCCGTTGCTCTACAATTCAGGCGACAACCTGCCGCGTAAGGTCAATGTCCTCAGGTAGAGCTGCAGGAGGCAGAGGCACAGGAAGAACACGATGATGACGATGTATTGCTAATTTTTCCCCCCTTTCCCCCGAAGACTGACATCAATTTATCCGTTTTTTTTGACTGGCAAACAGGACAGGATACCTCCAATTTTTCCCGGCTGGATCTGAATAAGACCTCAAATACATTGTTACACTTCTTGCATTTAAATTCATAGATCGGCATTGCTCTTTTCCCCCTCCCCTACCGGTTTGCAGGGCAACCCGTAAAAATCATTGCTTTCCCTTTTTCTCCGGTGATAATATTGTATAGTTACTCAGGAACCAGAATGAAAATAATCTTCTTTCGAATTTTAAATTATGCCACAGTTGGAGGCTTTTTGCAAGCAGGTAAGCAGGTGAAAAGAGGAATATTGTAAATGAGTGGGACAGGATATTCAGAAAACGATTACGTCTTTCGCTATCCCATGCCTGCTGAGGCAGCGGGTGGCGATGACAAGTGTATCTCCCGATTAGACCTATTAAGTGCGCATTTAAGAAGTATCCTCGATATGTTGATTCCCTGTAGCGGAGATTCTGAGGTAAAGATTGACGGGTTCAAGCTGATAAATAACAAGAATCTGATACACAGGTTATATGATGAAGATCATGATGATACTCTCCCCTTTAGGGAAAAACAGGATAGCCCTTCGCCCGGTGAAGCTGCACGGGAGTCGGTGGGGAAAAACGATAAATCTGTAACAGATAAAGGAGATGATGCAGAATACAGCTTCCAGTGTATAAAAAATGCCGCCCTTTACGAACCGACTATCGAGTACATTCAAAAACAACTGAAAAACCTGCTGGATTTTATCGCCCTGGAAAGCAATGGAAAGGTGGTGAAGGTTGATGGTTTCAGGCTCAAAGACCTCTCTCAATGGGTGGAAGATACTCCCTGCGATCCCGCCGACATGTTAGGGTATATAGCAACCAGATGCAACTGTAATTGCGTCTTTTGCTATAACAAGGGGTGTCCTCCCGAGCTGGCACTTGTGAGTCCTCTTAGGTCTGCGGAGGAAGAATTCAGAGAGATACGCACCCGCCTTAAATATTTTTCCCCTGAAAGGGGCAGAAACTTATTTACCTCTCTGGGAACGTGCTTTGAGGCCTTCATTCATCCCCATTTTAGAGAAGCGCTGGAGGAAATCCGCAAGAGAAGCAAACGGGTAATCAGGATCTCAACCAACGGCGCCACCCTGACGGAGAAGATGGTCGCTTACCTCTCGGGGTTTAATCCATTGCATCTAGACATTGCCTTGCATAGCTCTTCGGCTGGCCGGAGACGCAGATTAATGGGTGATAGAACCCCGGAGATTGCCATCAAATCCCTGCCTCTGCTTAAGAGAGCGGGTATTGTTTATGACATTGTCATTGTGCCATGGCCCGATGGGTCGCCGGAAGAGATGCTTGGCAATATGGAAGAGACAATCGCCTATGCCGATGAACATGATGTTAGACTGGTTCAGATCAGTCTACCGGGGTATTCTAAGTACTTTTCGGAGAAGAAACTGTTCGACCACGATTCTCTGTGGGAGACAATTACCGAAAGAGTCAGGGAGATAAGGCACAGATATGAAGCCCCCCTCGTGGTGAGACCTGCCCTTTATGAAGAGAATCTGTACTATGAACAGAAGAATATTCCCGGGGTTATCGGTATAGTCAAGGGGTCACCGGCCTTTTACGGCGGCCTGCGGATAGGTGATATCCTGCTGAGGATTGGCGGCAATATAATCCACAATCGTCCACAGGCCAGGGACCTCCTCTCTCTTCTGCAGAAAAGTGAGATCGGATTTATACCGCTGCTGGTCTCGAGGAATGGCCTTAAGTTAGAACTACCTCTTGATCTCAACAGACTTTCGTATCCTTCCTCAAGGGAAATTGACACCCACCTCGGTATCGTCTTCATGGGTACAGGCCTGCGAACTTCCTACCTGGAGTCGTTGCGGGAACTTATTAAAAGGAGAGAGGCGAAAAACATCCTTCTCCTTTCCTCAGCTCTCGTCAAACCTCTACTGGAAGAGATCATCAGGAAGTCGCCCTTATTTCAGGAAAGAGACCTTACAATTGAGATTGGTGTCCCTCCGAACCGGTTCTGGGGAGGAAATATCTGCCTCGGTGATTTATTGGTAGTGCAGGATTACATAGATTATGTAAGAGGGTATATAAAATCGAGGGGTACAAAACCTGATTTAATAGTAATCCCCTCTTCACCTTTTAATTTAAGCGGCTGGGGAAGAGACTTGACAGGAAGGACATACCTTGATATAGAACGAAAAACCGGGCTTCCGGTGGAGATCCTTGAATGTCAAACTATCTATGATTAGGCACTTAAGTGTGAAGTTTGAAGTGAGCTAAAATGCCTAAAGTTACAGAAAAAATCAAAAACTTTAGTCACTTTATACTTTAGTTCACTTTAGGCACTTAGGTGTAAATCCGTTCATGCAAAAATTTATTATTGCCAAGGAGGTGATTGTTATGGAAAACGAAAGGAAAATTAAGGTCCTGATAGCCAAGCCCGGGCTTGATGGACACGATCGGGGGGCAAAGGTGCTTGCCTTCGGCCTGAGGGATCAGGGTATGGAGGTTATCTATACAGGCAGAAGACAGTCGGCTGTCCAGATTGTAAAGGCGGCTATTCAGGAGGACGTTGATGTTGTCGGTCTTAGCTGTCTGTCCGGCGCTCACCTGACATTTTTCCCCAAGGTTGTAGAACTCTTGAAGGAAGAAAAAGCCGGCGATATTCTGGTCATCGGTGGCGGCATTATACCTGAAGAACATATCCCTATCCTGAAGGAGAAGGGGGTGACAGAAATCTTCGTTTCCGGTGCGATGGTGAAAGATATCGCAGATTTTATCAGAA
Source organism: Syntrophales bacterium (assembly GCA_030018935.1). NCBI lineage: Bacteria > Pseudomonadati > Thermodesulfobacteriota > Syntrophia > Syntrophales > Syntrophales bacterium. The sequence goes on along the minus strand of JASEGZ010000023.1, from coordinate 15,209 downwards.
AAAATGTACGCAAAGCAGTCTGAGTGGTTTCAGCGAAATTATTTGCCATGAGAGTGTTTTAATACAAGGGGAAAAGGAGGTAGCTTTATTATGCATCATGATAAATTAGAGGAGATAAAAAAGAAGAGAGAGGAATGGGAAGAAAAGGTACTGAAGCCTGCCGCCAAAAGGTTCAGGATGGAAAAACCGACTGAATTTCATACACCTTCAGAGATCGAGGGTTTTGACTTCCTCCGGGACGTGGGTTTTCCCGGGCAATATCCATTTACGTCGGCATCTTTCCCGGTAAATCTCGTGCCGGCAGTCAGGAAAGGTGCAAAACCAGGCGGATTGAAGAGGGCCTCGCAATATTCCGGCTATGGCACCCCGGAGGATACGAGGGATTATTACAAAGCACAGGCGGCATTGGGCTGGTCGGGCGGGCCAAACTTTGCCCTGGATCTTCCTACCCAGTGCGGGTATGACTCAGACAATAAGACAGTCGCGGGAGAGGTTGGCAAGGTGGGGGTGGCCATTGATACCCTGAGGGATTTTGAGGTTATTTTCGAGGCATTTACCGGAGACCAGGATATGGACAAGATTGCCACAAATATGACCATGAATGCCGCGGCGAATATTCTGATTGCCATGTACATCGCCCTTGCGGAAAAGAGGGGGATACCCATGGCGAAATTGAAGGGTACCCCGCAGAATGACATCTTAAAGGAATTTGTCTCCCGCGGCACCTATATATTCCCTCCGAGACCATCCATGCGGATGTTTAGAGACAGCGTGGTTTTCTTTACGAAGAATCTCCCAGGAATAAATATAACGAGCATCGGTGGTTATCACATCCGTGAGGGAGGGGCAACCCGTGAACAGGAAATGGCCTTTTCTCTGGCCATAGGGATTGCCTATTTACAGGAAGGTGTTAATGCAGGAATTGATATAGACGACTTTGCCCCCAAGTTTACGTTTAACGGATCCGGGGGCAGTTTGGAAATTTATAAGGAAGTGGCATTTCACAGGGCATACAGGAGGATGTGGGCCAAAATTGTCAAGGAGAGGTTTGGGGCAAAGAAAGAGGAAAGCATGAGAATCCGTGTCCCCATGTTTGCCCATATCGGTTGCGGCAGCACAACAAAACAGCGTGTCCTCAATAATCTGAGCCGGACAATGATTGGGGGTATTGCCGGTCTTCTCTCCGGCGGTCCGCCGGCGGTCTTCCCCCCTTACGATGAGCCGTTGGGATTGGGGTGGTCTTTAGAGGCGAGACAACTGGCCGATGACGGGGCGAGGATTCTCATGTATGAGACCGGCATGTGCGATGTGCTGGATCCCTTTGCCGGTTCCTATTTTATGGAATCCCTGACCAATGAGATAGAAAAAGCAGGGTGGGAAGGTCTGCAGAAGATAGAAGATATGGGCGGCGCCGTGACTGCCATTGAGACAGGGTATATGCAGAGGGAAATCGCCAGGAGCGCTGCTGAACGTCAGGCCAGGATCGAGAGGGGAGAGATACTTCTCGTAGGGGTCAACTGTTTCACAGAGGAGTATGAACTTGATGTAACCGTCAATAGGCTCGTTGAGCATCCATATTCTGAACAGAAGAGGTATGATGCGGAGGAAAAACAGAAGGTCAATCTGGCCGAGGTAAAGCGGACAAGAAACAATCGGGAAGTTAAAAGACTTCTCTTAGAGCTGGAAAAGGCCGCCAAAAAGGAAGATGAGAACTTGATGCCCCTCTTCATTCAGCTTGCCAAGGAGTACGCCAGTCTTCAAGAACAGTGCGATGTTTTAAGGGGTGTCTTTGGCGAGTGGCAGCAGGATACATTTATTTAGTGGAGGGCCACGCTCCATCGTGGCCGCTGAGATGGGTCGGAAGGAACCGGGGAGAAGGAAGGAGCAGTTATGGGAGAGGAAATTTTAAGGGAAGATAACAATTATATTACCACTATCTCGATCAATCGTCCGGAAAAGAAAAACGCCTTAAATGGAGCGGCGCTTGTTAGGATGGGGGACATCCTTGCTGATCTGCAGAAGAACGATGATACTCGTGTAATCGTTATCCGGGGAGCGGGAGATGATATCTTTTGCTCCGGCGTAGACCTCTCCGGGGGGGGTGAATCTTTTAAAGAAACCATAAAAGGGATGGAGTACTGTCTTGCCAACCTGATCAGTTGTTTTCGTCCCATTATTACCATGATCTCCGGGCCCGCCCTCGGTGCAGGACTCGACATCGCAGTCATCTCCGATTTCAGGATTGCTTCGGAAACGGCCAAGTTCGGGGTCCCCCTCGTTAAGCTTGGCAGGACTTATTACTATACAGCGATCCATCGCCTTACCAACTTATTGGGTATCGCAGCGGCAAAAGAGTTGCTCTTACGAGGAAGGCCCATAGACGCAAAACGGGCAATGGAAATGGGTCTTGTTAACCGGGTAGCGCCTTCCGGGCAACTGCTGGACGCCACTTATTCCCTGGCAAAAGAACTGGCCGAGGAGAACGCCCCCCTGGCTGTGAGGGCAACGAAAATAATGCTCCAAAAGCTTACAGAACAACGGGGGATTGACCCCCGGATCGAACCTGAGCTGAAAACCTTAGCCGATGAGGCGAATAACAGTGAAGATGCCCGGGAGGGCGTCAGGGCTATGCTGGAAAAACGCAAACCAAAATTTACCGGCAGGTAACAGACCCTCTTTCCTGACGGGGAGGGGCTTAATCAGAATCCAGAACAGACAAAGCAGGGGCGGGTTTTAAACCCGCCCTTTGAGCTGTAATATTCTAAAAGAGGGAGGAATGTTGATTTGGCTTTTTTTGAAAGGAATAAAAATATAAAAGTTGATCCTCTCGGCAATGGATTACTGAGAATAGAAGTATCCATGATGGATAATGTCCATCATATCACCACCATCTTTCATATCTCCTTTCCGGAGAGAGTGATCAAGCATGCGGAGGGGGAATTCAGAAGGGCTCCCTATGTGGAAGTTTGCGGGCAGACCGTTCAGAGAATGAAAAATCTTATCGGTATCAATACCAACAGGGGAATGGGACTTACCGAAGCAGTGATCGAGGCGGTAGGCGGTAAAGACGGCTGTCCTCACCTGGTTGACCACACCCTCGAAATGGCCAAGACTCTAATTCAATTCATAGATAAATCGTATAATTTCCCCATGGGAGAATATATTGAAGATGCTCCCCTGATGAGGGAGAGAGTCAATGAGGTCTACCCCCTGATCAAAGATACGTGCTGGGCCTATAAGGATGGGAACGCTCACCTGTTTACAAAAGACGTTAAATGCGGCCTTCAGGCAGATTTAGTGATTTAGGTCCCCTGATGATTGATGGGCAGCCGCTGATGGGGGAGAGAGCCGGTGATAGTGGCCTCTGGATGGACGATCGGCAAAGATGGGCTGAAAGCCCTTCGAGAAGGAGTATCACAACAGATTAAACCTTCTTAAGGCCTCAGCTAATCTATTGTCCTCACGGGAGAGCTCTTTAAAGGCATCCAGCAACCTACGAAGTATACCCTCCTTTTCCATAAACTCAATGGCCTCCCTCCTCGTCTCCCTGATAACAGTTCTCCTGTCCCACCAAGCAAATCCGATAACTACAGCTACTAAAGAAGTAAATATACCGGCAAGAGCGAACCCCTCATCTTTGATGATTACGAAATCAGCCTGATCCTCCCCTGGGCAATCCCGCTGGTCTTCACATCATATACCATCGGGTCAAGTCCGGTGAAACCCTGTGAAACCAGTTGACAAGCATTAATGATTTCATATAAATCTAAACTACTAAGGAACTCTGTTTCATTGTGGCGCGGATAATTGGCAGTATAATAAAAGGAGCATATTTTGACCCGTTTTCTTCATACCGGTGATTGGCAGTTAGGGATGACCCGCCATTTTTTCTCAGAAGGGGTTCAGGAAAGATTTGCCCAATCCCGATTCGATGCCATACGTAAACTTGGACGTATTGCCGAAGAAGAGAGTTGCCGGTTTATGGTGGTTTGTGGAGATGTCTTTGAATCGAACCTGGTTGATCGGAAGACGGTTTCCCGCGCCCTCGAAGCTTTGAAGGATGTACCTTTCCCTGTTTACTTGCTTCCGGGGAACCATGATCCACTTAACGCAGCATCCGTATACCGTTCCTCAACCTTCCGGGAGCGAAAGCCGCCCCATGTCCATGTGATAGAGGATATAACTCCCATTAAGGTTAGCGAGGGCATGGAGATTGTGGGGGTTCCGTGGACCTCTCGGCGACCCCTGCATGATCTCGTGGCTGCGGCAACCGCACAGCTTGAATCATCTCCTGATACCGTACGTATCTGTGTCGCCCATGGGATGGTGGACAGCATTTCTCCCGATCCCGATGATCCGGCGGTTATTTCCCTGCAAGCGGCAGAGGAAGCGATAGCACAGGGCAAAATTCACTATCTGGCCCTCGGGGATCGCCACTCGCTCACCCAGGTGGGTGATACCGGTCGTATATGGTATACGGGTTCACCGGAACAAACCGATTACAATGAGGTCAAGTCCGGCTTTGCACTCGTAGTTGACCTCGACAGAGAGAAAATAGCTGCACGGGAGATAAATATAGGCGAATGGCGATTTATCGAGCGTAAGCGCCTTGATATGAACACCAGGGAGGACATGGAGAATCTTCGCTGCTGGCTTGAGGAAATTGATGATAAGGAGCGTGCCGTAGTCAAGTTACGCTTAGTTGGCACCCTCTCGCTTTTGCTTTATGACCAGCTTCAGAAACTATTTATGAGCATCAGCGAGCTTCTCGGTGCCCTGGAGATACGTACTGACAAATTGGTCGTGATCCCGGAAGATGCGGACTTTGCCGACTTTGGATTTTCGGGTTTTGTCCATCGTACGGTGGAACAGTTACGGTCAAATGCCCAGGATGCGGGACCGGCTGCCATCAATGCCCGCGACGCACTTACTCTCCTGGTCAGGCTTGCAGGGAAAGCGCCATGAGGATCCTCCGTTTACGGCTGCACAACTACCGAGGCATCGAAGAGGCCGATGTCCATTTTGAGCCTGTGGGTTTGACCGTTGTTGAGGGGCCTAATGAAGTTGGAAAAACGAGCCTTAGCGAATCTGTCACGATTCTTTTCAAATATCTCGATTCGAGCAGGCACCGGGAGGTGGAAGCGGTCAAACCCGTTTCCCGGGATGTTGGCACTGAAATTGAACTTCAGGCAGAAAGCGGCCCTTACAGTTTCATTTACTTCAAACGGTTCCATAAAAAGCCGGAGACGACGCTCAGGGTCACGAAGCCAAAACCAGAGAACTACACCGGTCGCGAAGCGCACGAACGCGTGGAGGCTATCTTACGGGAAACAATTGATCTTGATCTCTGGCTTGCCCTCAATATACAACAAGGGGAGGCGCTTTGCCAGGCGAACCTGGCAAACCAGACTTCACTTTCCGCCGCGCTCGATAGAGCTGCCGGCGGCCAGTCCACCGATCCGAGGGGAGAGAGTATCTTCGAGTTGGTCCGGGAGGAATATGCAAACTACTATACCGAACGGGGCAACGAAAAGAAGGAATTACAGGAATCACGGAGAGCCGTGGAAAATGCGTTGCATGAGGGATCATCGCTTAGACAGCAGTTAAGCGATTTAGAACAGGATATAGAGCGGGTTGCCATCCTTCAGAATGACCTCGAACGGTTTGCAAAACAGGAAAGGGAGATGGAGAGAGAAATTTCTGAGTACCAGAACTCCCTTGATGAAATCCAGAAACTGGAAACCGCCCTGGAGACCGCCCGACTGAAATTGGATTTGGAGAGGAAGTCGGAAAATGCGGCGCGGGTGGAAAAGGAATCGCGACAAAAACTCGTTGATAGAGTCAACAAGACACTGAAGGAACTCGCGGATCTTGAGACGGCGATCAAATCATCCACTCCTGCTCTCCAGAATGCGGAGGACGATTTGAAGAAGGCGGAAGAAACCGCAGATTCCGCCGAGAGGCAACGAAAAGACGCCGAGAAGCTCCTGAGCCTCCGGCGCGTGGATTTTGACTACTTCACCAACAAACTCCACCTGGAACAGTTAACGGAACGTAAAGAACGTATTGACCGGGCCCGCGAGGAAGCCGCGTTGGCGGAAGACACGCTGACCGGTAATCATGTAAACGAAAAATGCCTCAGAAAAATCAAAGAAGCTGAACGTGCTCTCGTTATCGCCCGTGCCCAACAGGAAGCCGGTTCCCCCTCGCTTTTGTTACGTGCTCTCACCGATCTTACCATACAAATCAATGGTAAACAGGAAGCCATCGGAGAGGACCAAGAAAAAACTATCTATGTGCCGGACCGGGTTCGATTAGCTATTCCCGGGACCATTGATCTGGAAATCACCGCTGGCGCCAGCGCCGCCGATTTGTCCCAAAGATTGGAAGAAGCGCAAGAAGCACTTGAAAAGGCCTGTACCGCCGCCGGGGTCAGCGGACCGGACGAGGCGAGGAGAGCCTTTGAAGAACGCCAGGAGGCCCTTAGACTTATCGAAAACAGAAAACAAATAGAACGGGACAATCTTCGTGACCTTACCTATGAGCAGCTTGAGAGAAAAGTCGCCGGTTTGGGAAAAACTATCCCTGCCTATCCGGGCGAACGTGTGTTATCCCCGCCGCTCTGTCCCGATCTGGAATCTGCAAAGAGGGAAATCCGTAGGGCAGAGGAATCTCTCGCCGTGGCCAGCCGGGAATGGGAAGCAGCTCGTGGTATCCTGAACGCTGCCCGCGAGGTTCGTGACAGGTTGCGGGAAAGCGGGCGTGAAACTATTATCCAGCTTGACCTCAAAGCGGCTGATCTCAAGCAGGTGGAGGAGGAACTCCGCCGGGCAAGGAACCGTATCTCAGATGAAGAGCTAAAAGCAAATCTAAATGAAGCTGTTAGGGAAGTTTATCTCCAGGAAAGAAACTTTCATGATGCCGAGGAAGCCCTTAATAAAAAAAGGCCTGAAAAAGTCAAGACATTGATGGAAACGGCGAGGGGGTCGTTGCAGACGGTCCGACAAAAGCGCAAAGATGCCCAAAACGGGCTTATTGAAGTACAAACGCGTCTCAAGGTGTTGGGCGAGGATGGGCTTCACGAGAAACTGCATGCCGCTGAGAGCCGCTTGGAGCACCTCAGACGAGAGAAGGAAGCGTTGGACCGGAGGGCGTCCGCCGGGAGACTCCTTTTTGAAACTATGAAGGACGAACGTGACAGGACACGTCGCGCATACGTGGCTCCCCTCAAAGAGAAGATCGGGCAGCTCGGTCGTCTTTTGTTCGACGATTCTTTTGCAGTGGAGGTCAGTGAAGACTTGCTGATCACCAGCAGGACTCTGGACGGGACAACGGTCTCATTCGATTCCTTGAGTGGCGGAGCTAAAGAGCAACTCTCGCTGATCGCGCGCCTCGCCTGTGCCATGATTGTCGGCAAGGAGGGAAAAGGGGCTCCTCTCATCCTTGATGATGTCCTTGGCTATACAGATCCGGAACGGCTTAAATTGATGGGAGCAGTTCTCGCCAAAGCAGGGCAAGTATCCCAGATAATCATTCTTACTTGTATGCCTGACCGGTACAGAAATGTGGGGAAGGCTGCTGTGGTCCGTATGGGATGATGAGCGGAAACACCGGTAGGCACAGAGGCACAGAGGCACAAAGTAGAAAAAAAACAACGAAACGACCCTGCTCCGCTCTGCTTTGTGCCTGTGTGCCTCTGCCACTTTGTGCCTGAGTAGTTACCTGCCTTTGATGGAGTGTGATTAAATATATGAGAATAGCTGCGCTTTTTCCGATTGCCTGGCGCACACCGCCAAGACACCACCGTCCCTGGGGGTTTTATCAAACCTTGTCCGAGATGCCCGACCACAAGATAAAGAGGATAACTGTTTATCCTGGCCAACGCCTGAGTTATCAGCGCCACTTTCATCGCTCCGAACACTGGTATGTGGTAAAGGGACGTGCGACAGTAACGGAAAACGGGCAGGATATCGAATTGACATCCGGCCAAACCATCGTCCTGCCGGTGGGATCGTGGCACAGGATCAGGAATCCTGGCGAAGAGAACCTGGTTTTTATCGAGGTCCAAACAGGGGATTACTTCGGCGAGGACGATATCGAGAGGTCGGAGGATGATTATGGCAGGGTCTAAGGAAGGGCAACGGGGGTCTGGCTTATGGAACTTTACATTCAGGTCGTAACGACAACGGAAAAGAAGGAAGATGCAGAAAAAATTGCAAAAACCATCGTTGAGAAAAGGCTGGCCGGATGTGTCCAGATTGTAGGGCCCATCCTTAGCGTCTACTGGTGGAAGGGCAGTATAGAAACGGCCCAGGAGTGGCAGTGCCTGATGAAGACCAGAAAAGACCTTTACGGGGAAGTTGAAAAAGCCGTCAAAGCGATCCACCCCTACGAGACACCGGAGATTATCGCCATCCCCATTGTTGACGGGAGCAGGGAATATCTGGGATGGCTCCGTAAGGAACTGATCCGCAACGAAGGTGAGGCCTGATGATGCTGCTTGCCGGCGACGTTGGTGCAACCAAGACCCGTCTGGGTATCTTTTCGCCGGAGAGGGGACCCCGGTCACCCCTCGCAGAGGCGATTTTCATGAGCAGGCGGTATCCGGACATGGAAACTCTCATCGGGGAGTTTCTGGCTCAGACCGGCCTGACTGTCGGGAGGGCCTGTTTCGGCGTGGCGGGGCCAGTTGTCGGCGGCACGGCGAGGATCACCAACCTGCCATGGGTCATTGACGAAAGGCAGCTCTGTGTGGCGTTGGATATTTCCTCTGTCCGCCTGCTGAATGACCTGACCGCTACTGCCCATGCCATCCCCCTTCTTGAGCCTGCGGAGCTGCATACCATAAACCAGGGCCAGCCGGTACAGAGGGGAAACATGGCGGTCATTGCCCCGGGCACCGGCCTCGGAGAGGCTTTTATCACCTGGGAGGGTTCGCGTTACCGAGAGCATCCGGGAGAGGGGGGACACGCAGACTTTGCACCCAACGATCCTTTAGAGATCGAATTATTGCTTAACCTTCAGGAGCAATTCGGGCATGTGAGCTATGAAAATGTCTGTTCGGGGCGGGGGCTGCCCAACATTTATCGCTTCCTCAAGAAGAGACGCTTTGCCGAAGAGCCGTCATGGTTAGCCGAGAAACTGGCGGGGGCAGATGATCCGGTCCCGGTCATTGTGGCGACCGCCCTTGATCAGGCAAGACCGTGCAAACTTTGCGTGGAGGCGCTTAACATTTTTGTATCCGTCCTGGGGGCGGAGGCGGGAAACCTGGCCCTCAAGGCACTGGCTACGGGCGGTGTCTACCTGACAGGCGGTATTCCCCCCCGGATATTGCCCTTCCTGGACAAGGGACGGTTCATGAAGGCCTTCCGGCACAAGGGGCGGATGTCCGACCTGGTCGCACGTATGCCGGTGTATGTGGTCCTCAACAGCGGGGTTGCATTGTTAGGGGCGGCGTGTTATGGTCTCTCATCTTATGAGGAAGGAGCGGTGCCATGACCGATCAGGAACAATTTGATGAAAAATGTATCAACACCATTCGCTTTCTCTCCGCTGATACAGTGGAAAAGGCAAATTCGGGACATCCCGGCATGCCCATGGGGGCAGCGACGATGGCCTATGTCCTCTTTGTAAGACACTTAAAGCACAATCCCGCTAATCCGCACTGGGTCAATCGTGACCGCTTCGTTCTCTCGGCAGGACACGCCTCGGCGCTTCTCTACGTCCTCCTTCATCTGACCGGCTATGACCTGTCTCTCTCGAACTTGCAGTCATTCAGGCAGTGGGGGAGTAAAACACCCGGCCACCCGGAACGTCACTGCGCCCCCGGTGTTGAGATCACCACAGGGCCCCTCGGCCAGGGTATCAGCAGCGCCGTGGGGATGGCTGTTGCCGAGGCGCACCTTGCGGCGCGATTTAACCGTTCCGGCTGCGGGATCGCTGATCATTTCACCTATGTAATGGCCAGTGACGGAGACCTCATGGAAGGTGTAGCATTTGAGGCATGTGCGCTGGCCGGGCACCTTGGCCTTGGTAAGACGATTGTCCTCTACGATGATAACCGTGTTTCCCTTGCGGGATCAACATCTCTCTCATTTACGGAAGATGTGGGCAAGAGATTCGAGTCCTGTGGATGGCATGTGGAACACGTAGAAGATGGGAATAATGTTAGCTCCATTGACAACGCCATCAAAAAGGCAAAAACCGAGACCGCCCGTCCTTCAATTATCTGCATTCGCACAACTATAGGTTACGGTTCACCCCGCAAGCAGGGTACCTCTGAGGCCCACGGCTCTCCCCTCGGAACGGAGGAGTTGCAGGCGGCAAAACGCCATCTCGGCTGGCCCCTTGAACCCCCCTTCTTCATCCCCGATGATGTCCTGGCCCATTTCCGCGAGGTCCTGACACACGGCCGGGCCTGGGAGGATGAATGGCAACAGGTCTTCAGACGCTATGCCGTGACCTTTCCAAATCTCGCCGCCGAATTTAACCGTATCATGAGAGGTGATCTCCCGGAGGGATGGGAATCCGTCCTTCCTGACTATCCCGATGGCTCCAAGGATATAGCAACCCGTAAAGTCTCTGAAGCCGTGATGCAGGCCGTCGCTCATAAGATACCGGAGTTGTTGGGGGGGTCGGCCGATCTTAACCCCTCTACCTTTACATGGCTCAAGGGGTTTGGCGATTTTCAAAGACCTGGTTTACCGGAGGAAGGCATACAGGGCAAGGTGGGTGGCGAATGGGGGTACGGCGGGCGTAACGTACACTTCGGCGTCCGTGAACACGCCATGGCTGCCATCGCGGGGGGAATGGCCATCCACGGCGGGATCATCCCCTATACAGCCACGTTTTTAACCTTTTCCGATTACATGCGACCCTCTATACGTCTTGCCTCCTTGATGGGACTTAGAGTCATTTATGTCTTTACGCACGACAGCATCGGCCTCGGTGAAGACGGGCCGACGCATCAACCCGTTGAGCACCTGATGAATCTGCGAACCGTGCCCAACCTGACCGTTATTCGGCCTGCTGACGCCAACGAAACGGTGGCTGCCTGGCGGGCGGCGCTCCTCAACCAGAATGGTCCCACCGCCCTGATCTTCAGCCGTCAGAATCTCCCTGTCCTGAATCGAACAGAACTTTCCCCCGCCGATGGTCTTCACCGGGGTGGTTACATCCTCTGGGAATCATCCGGCGGGAGGCCGGAGGTGATCCTTATCGGTACAGGCTCGGAGTTACAAATTGCCCTCAAGGCGGGCAAGGAACTTGCCGCCAAAGGGGTCTGCGTGCGGGTCATCTCCCTCCCCAGTTGGGAACTCTTCGATCGGCAACCTGCGAACTATCGTGAATATGTGCTCCCGCCGGAGGTGCGGGCCCGGATAGCTGTGGAGGCAGGTATCAAGCTGGGCTGGGAACATTACGTTGGGCTGGACGGCAAGGTGATCGGGATGGAAGGTTTCGGCGCCAGCGCCCCTTCCCCGCTCCTGTACGAGAAGTTCGGCATCACCGCCGAGGAGGTGGTCCGGTTGGCAAGAGAGATGACCCGTGACCGGTAATTGGTCCTATACGGATGGTTGAAATGAAAGGTCTATGAACTAACGTTCACAAAGAAGGATGAAAGCCCTCTCCCCCCTGTCTCCCCCTTTTCCAAAGGGGGACATATCAGATTCCCCCCTTTGAAAAAGGGGGGTGAGGGGGGATTTAAAGAGGGGGGATTTTAAAAGGTATTTTCAGGTGAAAGTTCGAGAAATGGGAAGGATTTGGCAATGAGGGGTGTACAGGGATCAGCCAGTCTCGGCCCCTATCAGCCCCTGGTGAAAGCGGCCCTTGCGGAATTGCATCACAACCGAATCATGGCCCGGATCTGGAAAAAGGATTACACCGTCTGGAAAGATTCCCCCGTTGAGATCGCCAACCGCCTGGGCTGGTTGAAAAGTCCGCAGGTTATGACAGAGGCCGTCAGCCGGATAAACAACCTGGTGGATGAGGTGCGTGGCGACGGCTACACCCAGGCTCTCTTATTGGGGATGGGGGGCTCAAGTCTTGCCCCCGAGGTCTTCCGCAAGACCTTTGGCGTCCGTGACAGCTACCTCGATCTCGCCATCCTGGACAGCACGGATCCCGGGGCCGTCCAGACCCATGCCGGCAGACTCGACCCGGCAAAGACACTCTTTGTTGTGTCCACCAAATCCGGTGGCACGGTGGAGACCTTTTCCTTCCTTAAATATTTCTACAACCATGTGGAAAAGATCCTGGGTGCATCAGAGGCGGGAAGGCACTTTATCGCCATTACTGATCCGGGGAGCACGCTGGCCGATCTCGCCACCGAGCATCGGTTTCGGAAAACCTTCCTCAATGACCCCGACATCGGCGGACGCTATTCAGCCCTTTCCTATTTTGGTTTGGTCCCGGCGGCGCTGATCGGTATGGACATAGAGACCCTTCTCTGCCGGGCCGCGGTGATGGCTGAGCGCGAGGCTGCCTGTGAAAAACCGAATATAAACAACTTAAACGGGGCATCCCTCGGCGCGGTGTTGGGGGAAATGACCAGAGCAGGACGTGATAAGGTCACGTTCGTTATCTCACCCGGCATCGCGAGCTTCGGCGACTGGCTGGAACAGCTCCTTGCGGAAAGCACCGGCAAGGAAGGAAAGGGGATTCTGCCCATTGTGGGGGAACCACTGGGAAACCAGGATGTTTATGGTAACGACCGTCTCTTTATCCTCCTTCACCTGGATGGTGACGAAGCCGTTGGGAGTGACGGGAGGCTCGCGGCCATTGAAAAGGCTGGCCATCCCGTGGTGCGCATCCATCTCCCTGACCGGTATGACCTGGGAGCTCAATGTTTTCTCTGGGAGATGGCCACGGCGGTAGCCGGTCATCTGCTGGGTGTCAATCCCTTTGACCAGCCCGATGTCAAGGCAAGTAAGGCGCTGACTAAGAAGATGATTGCCGAGTATACGCAAAAAGGTCAGCTCCCCGTGGAAGCGCCTGTCCTATCAGGTAATGGAATAGCTGTTTACGGTGACGTACAGGCCGAAAGTCCGGCGGCAGCACTGGCTGCTTTTCTCCGTCTGGCCGGACCTGGCACCTATGTAGCCATCCAGGCCTATCTCCAGCCCACCGCCGGAACGGATGAGGCGCTGTCTCTCCTCCGTACACAGTTGCGGGACAAATTCCGCCTGGCGACAACCGTCGGCTATGGGCCGCGTTTTTTGCACTCCACCGGTCAACTCCACAAGGGTGACAACGGCAGGGGCCTTTTCATCCAAATTACCGCTGATGACCCTCAGGATGTACCCATTCCTGATGAATTAGATAAGCCTGATTCCTCCATAACATTTGGTATCCTCAAGGCGGCTCAGACCCTCGGTGACCGGCAGGCACTCATCAACGCAGGCCGGCGTCTGATCTGCTTTCACCTGGGGAGGGACGTAGCCGGTAGCCTGAAAACCTTGGCGGAAGCTCTTTAAAAGCCGTCACGCCATTGTCATCGGCGAGAAACATCCTATCTTTCCACTATCGTGACTATTTTTGGGTTAATTGAAAAATAGTCTTGACTATTTTTCATCATTAGGAATAATTGACGCTATGGAGAGCAGGGAACTTTATGTCAAAATTTGGCAAGATCTTGCGAGAGACAAGAGCATGATCTTCCTCGCCGGACCGCGCCAGGCAGGCAAAACCACACTTGCACAAATTCTCTCTCGCTCTTTTCCCAATTATCTTTATTTCAACTGGGATATCCCTGAACATAGAACTCGCCTTATCGAAAATCCAACTTTTTTTGAAGCCGTAGAACGCAAAGACTCATCAACTCCCCTGATCGTGCTTGATGAAATCCACAAATACAAAGACTGGAAAAACTACCTCAAAGGCGTCTACGACCAATTTCGCGATAGATATAAATTTCTCGTCTCAGGAAGCGGTAGGCTGGATATTTATCAAAAAGGCGGGGATTCATTGGCAGGGCGTTATCTTCTCTTTCATTTATGGCCTTTTACTGTTGCGGAATTGGGGAAGCGAAACACAACGATTGATCAGTTTCTCAACGATCCCTTGCAAATCAGCATGGAGGGCACGGAGGAACTGAAAGTGACATGGTCGAGGCTGTCTGAGCTCAGCGGTTTTCCGGAACCGTATTTGGCGAACCGGATTACTACCTACCGCCGGTGGTCAAACACATACACACAACAATTGATACGGGAGGACGTTCGAGACCTAACTGGCATCAAATCTGTCGGAGATGTGGAAACTCTCTATCTTTTATTGCCGTCTAAAGTGGGCAGTCCTCTTTCAGCCGCCTCCCTTGCTCGTGACTTGCGAGTATCTTATAATTCGATTCGAAGCTGGTTATCTGTCTTTGAGAGATTTTTGCTGATTTTTAGCATTTCTCCCTGGACGTGGAGAATCGTCCGGGCAATCCAAAAAGAACGCAAGGTATATCTGTGGGATACTCCCCGTATAAGGGAGCCGGCAGCTCGGTTTGAAAATATGGTTGCCATGGAGTTGTGGCGGGCGGTTACAGCGTGGAATGATATGGGCTACGGTCTGTTTTCGCTCCATTTTATAAAAAACAAAGAACAGCAGGAAGTGGACTTTTTGATCGCCAATGGGCATGAACCTTTCCTCTTGATTGAGGCAAAATTATCAGATATGCAACCGTCCACCGAACTCAGGAAATTTCAACGCACTCTGAACATACCGGCAGTTCAGCTTACAAACGAAGGCGATAGTTACCGACTGCTGTCGAACGAGGACCAATCTATACTAGTGGCTCCAGCATATTCATGGCTTTCTCAGTTGCCGTAGTTTGCTTATTGTCTTAGTCTCGGTAGGGAAAATTTCTTTCACAAAGCAGCTCCCTGTCAAAGGATCAATGTTATACTGATTACTTAATAACTGATAATAAACATATTATCGGTACATTATAAAGAAAATTCTTTGACTTTTCGCATAAATCAGTCTAAATTTCTGGCATCCTTCAAAAAGAAATGATCGTCAGGCGGATAGTAAGGTATTACGTATATTAATTGTTGTGCGGCAAAATGAAAAAATAATTTGAGGAAAATAATGAGCACTGAGAAAATTTATGATGCAACTATTAAGCAAATTCTGAATCATTTCAGAGAGAGAGAGAGAGAGAGAGAGAGAGAGTTCCTCCATCTAGATATTGGGTCTGGTTCCGGCGATTTAGTACGCAATCTTAA